>QQSG01000124.1 GCA_003602665.1 Candidatus Poseidoniales archaeon | reverse complement strand
CCTCCAATAGCAAAGATTGGGAATGCAATCATTGCAAGGGTTGCTGCCATAGCACCAGGCCGAGCAACGACCCCAGTGGCATTTCCTACTGCCGTCATGATGATATTGACTGAACCGGCAAAGATAGGCAGAAGTCCAAGCGTCATCAGAATAGCACCGAGATTCTCGAGTAGTGTACCTGCATCCGCAGAGGACATCATGAACGGTGGCAAGGTAAAGAAGAGGAGGAGCATGCTTGCTTTCGTCATTGAGTCGGACCAAATTGGACGGCTTGCTGCACGTGGAACAAGATGATATGCAACTGCAAAGAAAAGAGAAATCATAACCCAAGATTGGGTCATTCTTTCACCAAGCCAAACAACTTGTGTTACATCAGTTAACTCACCAAAGAATCTGAACTGTGAACCAAAGATGAAAGATGCAAGGGCCATGAATACAAACCAATTGCTCGCCTGAATCGTCTCGCCCTTACGCTGAGCAACTGTAAGAAGAACGTTGATCATAACTGCGATGATGATGAACGCACGCAGAGAATGCATAAACAAATCTTGGAGAAGTGATTCGTTTTCAGCGCTTAGGTCAGCCAGAAGACCGAGAATTGTTGGCAGTAGAAGAGCTGCTGCTGTAAGCACGCTAAAGAGAAGCGCAGTCAAACTGGCATTTGATTCACTGGCCATCTTACCTGCACCACTACGCGCAACGGCAACGAGCCCGCCACCGAGAAGAATAGAGAAAAGACCCGTGATGAGAGTTGCGTTAACAAAAGTGTTGAGGGCGCTACCGTCGTCATATGCCCATCCGATACTCGCAAGAGAGTCGAGTGCGCTTGAGTCATAATCATGCCAGAGGGAAAGGAAGGTTCCAATACCTGCAAGAGTCAACCAAATCATTCCTAGGTTCATCCATGTCTTTGCACCACTGCCCTTTTCGTCATTGAACAAATCAACAATACCCGCTGGTGCTTTGTTGAGAAGGAATAACCCGAATTGACGCATTGGATCGGCCATAGTGCCGATTCCTTTCTGGAGATAGAACGTTGAAAATCCAACAACTGTAAAGAAGAAAAATAGTGCGATAAATACTGCTTCCATTCAAATCACCTACTTCGAGATTACCTCTCCCGCTAATGTGGAGGCAATTGCTCCAATTCCAATAATGAATCCAAGAAGATAGTACCAGATTCCTGAGCCGCCAAGATTTGACATTAGTGGAACAATATCTCCGATGACTGGAATGTTATCCCATCCAAAGATTGTACTAAAGAGGCCGAACATACCAATGGCTACTACGGAGAGTAAAACCAACATAATTCGACTAGACGACGGTTCCGCAGTTCCTATGACTGCGTCGGGGAGTTCTGTACTGTTCGACATTGCATCACCTAAATGAATCCGAGATGGACATGTTTGCGACTTGAAACGTGGTGATAAACATTCACTAAGCCATCCATCGAACAATGCCGTATATTTGGTGTTCTAAGATGAGCGGAGCATTTCGATAATCGAGCCTCTTCGTGGTCGAGAAGTTCCTAATGGAACTGGGATTGTTCGATCGTTTTCTAATTCCTTGCGCCAGAGAGATTTGCATTCACAGTCAAGACCTGTAAATTCATCCAATGATCCTGAAACAGCATATCTCTCGATTGATGCTACAACTTCTGGATCGCATTCACCACAGTTGTGGGAGCCTCTGATTTTACCGCCAGCAGTTGGATGAATGATAAGACGTGAAACCTGGTCTTCATCACCATTCATTCCACCTTTTGGATGGACAATATGATGACTCTTCTGTATGAGCTCAACTAATGACCAAAGCCATGGAGGTCTGTATTCTTGATGGCGGTGGAGACGATCGATGACTGTTCCCCGTTGAATATTCATTGGGTTTATTGAAATTTCATCGCTTTGTTCTGCTATGGATTCAATCCACTTTATGCAGTGATCTAAAGCATCGGCTTCACTCATGAATGGTGGTTTGAACATCAAATATGTCTTAATTCTCAAATTGTATTTTTCAAGACGCTCGACTGCCCTATCCCAAGAAGCGACGGAAAATCCTTTGTTAACATGGAAACGAAGGACCTCATCATCGTATGCTTCTAATCCAATAGCAACTGTAAATGATGGATTCAGCGAAGATGCCCACGCTAACTTTTCGTCTGTGAGTTGTTCTGTACGGCTCTCTACAATCAATTCCTTTCCAAGAGTATGGCAGTCGGTTAGAACCGTTTCTTGAAAATCAACTGGGATTTCTCGATCTTCGAGAAGAGACCCTGAAGTGTAGACTTTAACCATTGAATGACCTTCAAAATCGTTGTACTTTGTCTTCGCTTCATTCCATTGCGCATGAAGATTTTCGCTTGTTACGTCATCTCGAGTATCGTTAAAATACCCACAAAATGTACACCCAGAAGACCACCACCAATGGCATCCTTTCGTTCTTAGAATAACTGTAACTGCTGTACATGGCTCTCCATCAGCCGTCATTTCAGGAGTGTGATATACTGTGGCTGGTTTACTCGCATCCCACGATTGTTGACGCTCTTTGGCCCAAGGAGTATTTGCTGGAGCTTTGACCAAATCGTGAATTTTCTGACTCTTTTCATCTCCACCTAACGGGGTTGATGAATGACGATCTAGCATGATATCCCCTCTTG
>QQSG01000123.1:5487-7328 GCA_003602665.1 Candidatus Poseidoniales archaeon | reverse complement strand
TCAGTATATTTTAGAATGATCACAAAGAGAGCAATCGTGTTGAACCATTCTCCAAACATTGAGACAAAAGCGGCTAGCCAAAATCGTCGGTAGGTACGGTTGGTTTTAACCAAGCGAACGTAGGAATTCTCAGACATGATGGAAACCTATTCTTCTTCGTGTACATTACTGTCTTTAGATAGGGACACCACGATCCATTTGGATGTTGGTGTGTTGGATTTTTCAGCAACCGAATCAAGAGGGACCAATTCATTAGCCTCTGGGAAATATGCTCCCATGTTTCCTTTGGGTATGTCATATGCAACAACAATCCAATTATTGGATTGGCGCAATGTGCCTTCAAAAGAACTGCTAAGATGGATCACATCTCGAGTTTTAAGACCGTTTTCAGCCATATCCAATGAATTCATGAGGACAACACGCCTATTTCCATGAATCCCTCTGTACCTGTCGTGTAATCCATAGATCGTAGTATTGTATTGATCATGGCTTCTCATCGTCATAAGAACATATTCATTTGACTTGACAGAGACATCTGGCAAAGGATTCATTGAAAACGCAGCCTTTCCAGATGGTGTATCAAATTCCAATTTGTCTCGTGGTGGATTTGGCAATAAGAACCCGTTATCTTGTCGAACGCGTTCATTATAATTTTCAAATCCACGTAATGAATCTGACATAAGATCACGAATCGCATCATAGTCTTGAGTTAGCGTGTTCCAAGAAAGATTCTCAGGTACCAATCGTTGCCCTAATTCAGCAACGATGGATGGTTCACTCATCAATGTGGGTGATGTAGGCTTTAATTTCCCTTCTGAACGGTGCACAACACCCATTGAGTTCTCAACAGTAACGAATTGTTTCTTAGAATTTTGAATATCAATTTCTGTTCTTCCCAGCACGGGTAAGATCAATGCTGATTTTCCTGTTATCAGGTGACTACGGTTCAATTTTGTAGATATTTGTACTGTAAGGCCGATGTTTTGTATTGCTTTAGCAGTCCTTCTGGTGTCAGGTGTTGCTGACAGAAAGTTTCCTCCCATGCAGATGAATACATCAACAATACCCTTTTCCATGGCGTGTATTGACTCTACAACATCATATCCATGTTCCTTGGGTAGATCAAATCCAAGACCCTTCTCCATGGTTTCCAAGAATGCCTCAGACGGAGCCTCCCAAATACCGACAGTACGATCTCCCTGCACGTTTGAATGGCCTCGAACAGGACATACTCCTGCTCCTGGCCTTCCTATGTGTCCACCAAGAAGTAGGAGATTCACAACTTCCTGTATTACAGATACTCCATTCCTATGTTGTGTGAGTCCCATAGCCCAACACGCAATTGTAGCGTTTGAGTTTGCACACATTTCAGCAAATTGAATAATTTGTTTTTTGGAAATACCTGAGTCTTGTATAACTTGGTTCCAAGAAAAATCCTCCATATGTAATTTCAATTGTTCAAATTGAATGGTATATTCTTCAATAAATCTTGTGTCATAATTATTCGTGTCTAAAAGATGCTTAATTACTCCTTGAAATAATGCAGCATCCCCCCCAATTTTTACTTGTAAATGCATATCAGAAAGCTGTGTGGAGGTCAAATCCATTTCCATATATTCTTGTGGATGTTTAAATCGAGATAATCCCGTTTCAGGTAATGGATTGATATTAACGATCTTAGAACCATTCCTTTTTGCATCCCTCAGAGCCGTAAGCATACGAGGATGGTTCGTACCAGGATTTTGGCCCACGACTAAAATCAAATCGCTTTTGTTGAAGTCTTCTAAGTGAACAGTTCCTTTTCCTATTCCAATTGTAGAACCAAGAGCTTTTCCACTTGA
>QQSG01000123.1:0-4819 GCA_003602665.1 Candidatus Poseidoniales archaeon | reverse complement strand
TCTCACGAATCCATAAAGTGATATCCCATTCTCTCTTGCTAATTCCAAGGCAGCGCTTGAAAATGCGCCAACGGAGGCAATCATAGGAATCCCAATTCTTGTGGCTTTTGCGACAATGTCCCATCCACATCTTCCCGAAAGTAACAACGTAAATGTGTCGAATGAATGTATACCGGATAGAACTGCTAAACCAATTGTTTTGTCGACTGCATTATGGCGACCAATATCTTCTGATACAAATTGTACATCACCGTTTTCTGCTAAAAGGGCCGCGCCATGGCATCCACCTGTTCTCTCAAAAAGAGTCATATTTTCCCTCATTTTTTCTAAACCTCGCTTAACATCGGTATGAGTTAATTGTTGAATATGTTGTATTGGCTTTCCATGTAGTTGATCTACTGATAAATCTGGATGGTTACACGCGCCGCATGAAGTGGTAATGAGTCGGGGTTCTGGTATCTTTAGGATTCCTGAATTGTAGTATGAATGTATTTTACCATTCACCATCTTAAATTCAAAATCTTCTACATTGGGCATTTCGTCAATAAGTCCCTCGGAAAGTAGATGGCCAATATGTAATTCATTGACCAATGTAGGTGTCCCTAACAAGGAAGTGTGTGGTTCGAGGGAACCATTGAGACAAATGCTATGGAATGTGATGATGGATTCTTGGACTAAAATTTCAGATTTTATTTCAGACTGATCATTAACCAATCGTTGTAGTGGAACTTTTTGAAATTCACGAGACATCATCATCTACCTCAATATCAAAAAATTCGAATTGCAAAGCCACTAATTCGGCTGAACTTTTAGCAGATGAATATGCTTCTAGCGGTTCTGCATTGAGTTCTAAGAAACGTTGGCCCCAACGAAATTTTGCAAGGATAGACTCTGCTTGTGAATATTCTCCCATCAAAACACATGCGGCTGCCATCGCTTCAATTGTTGACAGTTTCGATGGCTTCCCCCAATTCACAGGGTTAGCAGCGAGCAGTAATGGCAAAGTTCGAGCTTGGAGTCTTGTTCTTTTCATAACAGTCTCAACTGAGGATTCAATATGTGCCCAAGAGCAATCCAACCCGACGATAGCAGCATTTCCTTTGAATAATTCCTTGTCTTCTGGCCCCAACACTTTACCACAGAGAGGTTCCAAGATAATGCCTTTACGAGGAAGTCTTCTGAAGTCCTTGTGGAGCTTCAATAAATCATCTTTTGAGGCACGAACAGCAGTATTTTTCTTGGGATCATCTTGAGCAAGCCAAATGGCATGCAAGGGGATTGTCATGACTTCACCTCAAATCTTTGAGGTAATCGCCAATTGTCATTCCCCTCGATTGTCCAGAGCGCCCGACCATTGACTCATGTTCATTTGTTGATTCAACCATTAAGGAAATGCCCAGAATCATTTCAAATTTCCGAATAACAGCATCAGTAGGAGGTTTACCTGTTTCAGCGGATTTGATGACGTTAATTGTTTCAGCCATACGTTTTGCGAGTTGTGCTTGATCCCACCCTTTGCCTTCACGGCCAGATGTTATTCTTCGAGAAAAGTCAGAAGCAAGTTCTTTCTCACCCTTACTCATCAAATTATTTCGTTTTGATCTTGCAGGTTGTGAACTACGCTGAGGTGCAGAACGTGCTCGGGTCAAACCAGGCGCTTCTTGCTTTGGTTGGAGGTTTAATTGACCGATGCATCTCTGGCAAATGGCTAACATTGCTTTGTTAACACGATGTTCTCGTGTAGACACCTTTGTTGCTCCACATAACTCGCAATCCGCCATAATATCCCCATTTTATCCTGGCCTCGACAATTCATGAACCCTTCGCAATGAAACCTCATGGACAAAACGATGTGTTGATGAACTATTGGCGTTAGGGGTAAATGGTTACGATGGGTAGTGAAGTAGAGCGCGGCTCAGATTCAATAAAATCATCAAAAGATGATGACCTCCAAATTCTTGAATCAGAATTTAGGAACCTGCAAGAGAAAACCCAAGAACTCATTAGCGAAAGAACCCACCTTGAGTCGGAATTGCGAAGTGTCAAAAAGCAAGCATCTCGGCTCGAAGAAGAGGTTCGTCACCTACGCTCTCCCCCGTTGATTATTGGATCTCTACAAGATGTTTTAGATCCAGAAAGGGCAATTGTACGGTCATCAAATGGTACTGTTTTTCAAGTTGCTTTGAATCAAAGAATTGAACCTTCCCTCCTAAAACCAGGTACACGTGTAGCGTTGAATCAAGACACATTGTCGGTCATTGAAGTTCTTAATGATGCATGGGATCCAATTGTAAGTGGTTCAGAGATGATTGAAAAACCAGATACTACCTATGAAATGGTTGCTGGATTAGATGAAGAGATTCTATCGGTTAGAGAAGCGATTGAACTACCTTTACTGAAACCCCATTTATTTGAAAAAGTGGGCATAAAAGCGCCAAAAGGTGTACTCCTAGTTGGGCCACCGGGTTGTGGTAAGACTTTGTTAGCAAAAGCAGTTGCTCATCATACAAATGCTACGTTTATTCGCATGGTTGGTTCTGAACTTGCCCAGAAGTATATTGGAGAAGGTGGTCGGCTTGTACGTGAATTGTTTTCCCTAGCAAAAGAGAAATCTCCGTCAGTGATTTTCCTTGATGAAATTGATGCCATTGGCGCTAAAAGATTGGATGGGTCAACAAGTGGCGACCGAGAGGTGCAACGAACACTTATGCAGCTCTTGGCGGAATTAGATGGATTTGATGAATTAGAAAATGTCAAAATCATTGCTGCTACAAATAGACCTGATATCTTAGATGACGCATTATTGAGACCTGGTAGATTTGACCGCGTCATAGAGATACCAATCCCTAATGATGTGTCTCGTACAGAAATACTCCAACTTCATCTGGATTCTATGAACACGAAAGGTGTTCGAATAAAGGCCATATCCCAATCGACTGAAGGATTCAGTGGAGCAGAACTCAAAGCTGTATGTGTTGAATCAGGCATGATTGCCATTAGGCAAGAACGTAGTGTTGTCAAGCATTCCGATGTGATGGAGGCTATACAACGCCTCCAAAAGAAAAAATCAAGAGGAGGAATGACTTCTTCTCCTGATGGTTTGTATGGTTGAACAGGTCAATGTTCAAAGTCCCTACTCAAAACCATGACTCATGGGCAGGGCCATTGTCGAGTGTGTACCGAATATTTCAGAAGGTCGAGATTTAGAAAAAATCAACCGTATTGTTGACTCGGCCCGGATTCCTGGTGTGAAGATCTTAGGAATTGAGCCCGATTCTGATTACAATCGTACAGTGATTACATTTGCAGGTAACCCGGATGAAGTTGAAAAGGCTGCAATCTTACTCATCCAATCCGCTATTAGTGAAATTGACATGAGAAATCACTCAGGGGAACACCCTCGTATGGGTTGTGTAGATGTATGCCCATTTGTCCCTATCTCAGGAGTATCTATGGATGAATGCGTACGTATCGCACAAAGAGTTGCAAAGGAAATTGGGGGATTGGATGTTCCTGTTTTTATGTATGGTGGAGCCGCTTCTGATGAATCCAGAAAGTCCCTATCTGTATTAAGAAAAGGTGAATATGAGGATTTAGTTCATCGGTTTAATGGAAACTCAACAATACACGGCGAATCTACGTTGCTGCCAGATTTTGGTTCAAAGGTATGGGATGATAATTCCCAAAAATCAGGAGCAATTACGATAGGCGCTAGAGATATTCTCATCGCTTACAACGTAAATGTGGATGAAAAAAGTGCTGTTATCTCAAAACAAATAGGTTCAATTGTACGATCAAGTGGTAGATTGATGAAATCGTCTAATAAATCAAACAAATTTAGGACACAAGGATTACTCAAGCACGTTCAAGGTATGGGTGTACCTTTAGAATCTCATGGTATTAGCCAAGTTTCGATGAATTTGCAACACTATCATCAAACGAATCTTCACCACGCTTACGATGTGATTGCATCACTCGCAACCGACATGGGTGGAGTTGCCATCGGTTCTGAAATTGTGGGTTTAGTTCCTCTCGATTCAATGCTTGAGGCTGGAAAATGGTACGCTGATTCAGAAGATTTATCGGATGAAGAACTGGTTAATTTGGCTATAGAGAAACTCGGATTGAGCAGTATCCACCATTTTAATCCTCATGAACGAATCATCGAATGGTGTTTAGAAGGTGATGATGAATGAATTGGGCAAATGTTACTCTAAAAGAATTCCAATCAGCGTTAGCGAGCAGTGACCCTACTCCTGGTGGCGGTTCTGCTGCAGGCGTTGCATTGGGTCAAGCGGCTGCATTAGCAAAAATGGTTGCAGACCTTACACTTGGCAATGAAAAGTATCAGGATGGGTGGGGTATTTCTGAATCCATTAACTCTGTAGCCATCCCCCTTCTAGAAGATGGATTAGAATTAGCTCAATTGGATAGTCAAGCATTTGATGCAGTTGTTGCTGGATTTAAGATGCCCAAATCGACTGATGATGAAAAAACAGTACGACGAGAGGAGATTAGAAATTCAATGTTGGGTGCCGCTAAAGTTCCTTATGACACAGCATGCTTCGCTCTGGATTTATTGAAATTATTACCAGGTTTAGCAACATTAGGAAACGAGAATGCCGTATCTGATGTTGGTGTTGCAGGTTTGTTGGCGTCAGCGGCCCTAAAAGGTGCCATATTTAACATCGAAATAAACCTAAATTCGTTGCCAGATTCATATGGAGCTGAAATGAGAATCCATTTACCAGAATTGTCGAGTGAGGCTAAAATTCACTCAAGACTTTGCATGGAAGCAGTACGAGATCGATTATCGAAC
>QQSG01000122.1 GCA_003602665.1 Candidatus Poseidoniales archaeon | reverse complement strand
GAGGTGACCAATATGCAATTCGATGAGATCGATTGGTGTTGCTAGCAGAGTTGTATGGCAGTAAATATTACCATTGTTGTTGATCGCTGTTAATTGAATTGCACATTCTTCAACAACCGTTTCTTTTCTTATTTCAACACCAGAATCCGAAAGGCGTTGAAGTGGTAAATTTGTTCGACCATTACTCATGGCCTTCCACCTCAATGTCAAAGAATTCAAACTGCAGCGCTACAAGTTCTGCTGAACTTTTGGCATTTCCATAGGCCTCCAATGGCTCATGATTGAGTTCTAAGAATCGTTCACCCCATCGAAATTTACTCAGTAGTTCTCGAGCTTGGTCGATTCTACCCATCAAATAGAGGGATGCTGCTAATGCCTCCACAGTTGAGAGTTTTCCAGGCTTCCCCCAATTGACAGGATTTGCTGCAAGTAGCAATGGCAACATACGTGGCTGGAGTCGTGTTTTTCTCATGACATGTTCAACAGAACTCTCAATTTGGGCCCATGAACAATCAAGACCAACTAATGCCCCATTTTGTTCGAATATATCTCGATCTTCAGGACCAAGGACCTTGCCACACAACGGTTCTAAGATGATCCCCTTTCTAGGCAATCGTCTGAAATCCTTGTGAATTCTTAGTAACCGATCTTTTGATGCGCGAACTGCAGTATTTTTTTTCGGGTCATCTTGTGCAAGCCAGATGGCATGTACCGGAATGTCCATGCTTTCACCGCAAATCTTTGAGATAGTCTCCAATGGTCATTCCACGGCTGTTAGCACTATTACCAATCATGGATTGATGTTCTCCACTCGATTCAACCATGAGTTCAATTCCAAGAATCATTTCGAACTTACGTACCACGGAATCAGTCGGTGCTTTCCCCGATTCTGCAGATTTGATGACATTGATGGTTTCAGCCATTCGCTGTCCGAGTTGTGCTTGTGACCATCCTTTGGATTCACGACCATTGATAATTCTGCGTGAAAAATCGTCTGCTAGTTCTTTTTCAGATTTATTCATGATATTGTTTTTACGAAATGTAGGCTGTTTTGGTTTTCCTGCGGGAGTTCTACGAGCGCGTGCAAGACCGGGGGCCTCTTGTTTTGGCTCAAGATTCATTTGTACAACGCATTTCTGACAGATGGCTAACATTGCTTTGTTCACTCGATGTTCTCGAATTGAGACCTTTGTGGCTCCACATAACTCGCAATCTCCCATCGTATCCCCAATGTCCCCTCTTGGTGACATTTGATGAACCCTTCGCCGTTGTAATCAATTCTTTACGATGAGTTGATGAACCCTAGGCCCGAGCAATAGATGATTGGCATGGGTAGTGAAGTTGAGCGGAATTCAGATTCTGTAAAAAACCATCGAGAGGATGAATTTCAGAAACTCGAACAAGATTACCGCCAGTTGCAGGAACAGACCCAAGAATTGATCAGTGAGCGAACGCATATCGAATCCGAACTTCGTAACATCAAAAAGCAAGCAGGTCGCCTTGAAGAAGAGGTTCGACATTTGCGCGCTCCTCCTCTGATTGTAGGAACATTACAAGACGTACTTGATCCAGAGAGGGCAATTGTCCGCTCATCGAATGGCACGGTTTTCCAAGTATCGCTCAACCAACGAATCGAACCGGATCTTCTCAAACCTGGAACACGTGTTGCCCTGAACCAGGATTCCCTTTCCCTCGTTGAAGTTCTTCATGATGCATGGGACCCAATTGTTAGTGGTTCTGAAATGGTAGAGAAGCCCGACATCACGTACGACATGGTAGCAGGGCTTGATGAAGAAATACTCTCGGTAAGAGAAGCAATTGAGCTTCCGTTAACAAAGCCACATTTGTTTACCAAGGTAGGTATCAAACCTCCAAAAGGTGTCCTTCTTGTTGGCCCTCCTGGTTGCGGTAAAACGTTACTAGCAAAAGCAGTAGCCCACCACACGAATGCAACCTTTATTCGAATGGTTGGTTCTGAACTCGCTCAGAAATACATCGGAGAAGGTGGCAGGCTAGTACGCGAATTGTTTTCATTGGCAAAAGATAAATCCCCCTCAATCATTTTCCTCGATGAAATTGATGCGATTGGAGCCAAAAGGCTTGATGGATCAACAAGCGGTGACAGAGAAGTTCAGCGCACGTTGATGCAATTGCTTGCTGAATTGGATGGATTTGATGAATTGGAACACGTCAAAATAATTGCTGCAACCAATCGACCAGATATCTTAGATGATGCACTTTTACGCCCAGGGCGTTTTGATAGAATTATTGAAATACCAATTCCTGAGGAAGAATCCAGAAAAGCTATCTTGAGCCTTCATCTATCAACCATGAATACGAAAAATGTCCGTCTTAAAGCAATGGCTAAGGCCACAGAAGGATACAGTGGTGCCGAACTCAAAGCAACTTGTGTTGAAGCAGGAATGATTGCTATCCGTTCTGATCGAGATACTGTCTTGAATAGCGATGTTGTACTTGCCATTGAACGATTGAACAAGAAAAAATCGAAGTCTGGAAATACATCTTCTCCTGAAGGTTTGTATGGTTGAAAGGTGAATGTTCAAAGTCCGACGTGAGAACCCTACATCATGTCAAGCGGCATTGTTGAGTGTGTTCCAAATATTTCTGAGGGCAGAGATATTGAAAAAATCAACAGAATTGTTGATGCTGCTAGAATTGAAGGTGTGAAAATTTTAGGAGTAGAACCGGATCCTGACTATAATCGAACTGTGATTACGTTTGCAGGCCAGATTGATTCGGTGGAACAAGCGGCCATCAACCTTGTTTCAAAAGCCATTGAAGAAATCGATATGAGCAAGCATTCCGGTGAGCACCCGCGAATGGGTTGTGTTGATGTTTGTCCTTTTATCCCAATTTCCAATACAACCATGGATATTTGTGCAGAAATCGCAAAGCGTGTAGCAAAAACAATTGCAGAACTAGACGTTCCTGTTTTTCTTTATGGATTTGCAGCGAAACATGAAGATCGTAAACTTCTATCGAAGTTACGGAAGGGAGAGTATGAAGGCCTAAAAGATCGTTTTAATGGAACTACAGAGATCCATACAGAAACAACCCGATTACCCGATCTCGGCGAGGTTACGTGGACAGATAAGGCTCAGAAAGCCGGAGGAATTACTATTGGTGCTCGAGATATTCTGCTGGCTTACAATGTGAATATCGATGATTCTGACCCAGCAGTAGCGCAGCAAATCGGTTCGCTTGTACGTAGTTCAGGACGTTTGATTAAATCTTCAGATGGAGGAGGAAAGTTCAGGACTGTTGGATTGTTGAAACACGTCCAGGGCATGGGAGTTCCATTAGAATCGCACAACTTAAGTCAAGTTTCCATGAATCTACAAAATTACAATATTACGAATTTACATCACGCATTTGACACAATCGATAGTCTATGCAAAAACATGGGTCGTGAAACAAAGGGAAGTGAATTGGTCGGATTGGTGCCCTTGAAGGCAATGCTTGATGTAGGTCATTGGTATGTAGGTGAAGGGTTCAGTGATGAAGAATACATTACTGTTGCAATTGAACGATTAGGATTAAACTCGATCGGAGAATTCAATCCAAATGAACGGATTATAGAATTAGCACTAAAGGAGGAAACGGCATGAAATGGGCGGCGAAAACACTACGAGAATTTCAAGATGCATTAGCAAGCAGTGATCCCACTCCAGGAGGAGGCTCTGCAGCAGGGGTAGCATTGGGTCAAGCAGCTGCATTGGCTGTAATGGTGTCAGACCTCACTTTAGCAAAAGATTCGCTCAAAGACGGGTGGAATATTTCAGATAACGTCAAGAGGGTCGCTATTCCACTTCTGGATGAAGGATTGGAACTTGCGACTCAAGATAGTGATGCATTTGATGCTGTAGTCGCATCATTTCAACTTCCTAAAGCAACTGATATTGAAAAGGCAGCCAGACGAGATTCAATTCGCTCTGCAACATTAGGTGCTGCAGAGGTACCATTTCGAACAGCTACGAAGGCACTAAAACTGCTTGAACTCTTACCCGAACTCGCAGAAAAAGGCAATCCACATGCTGCATCTGATGTAGGTGTTGCGGGGTTATTGGCTTCAGCAGCATTCAAGGGGGCAATCTTCAATGTAGACATTAATCTAGAATCTCTACCAGAATCGTATGGGGAAGAAATGCGAGAATCCTTGCCAGAAATGGTCGAAAAAGGACGTATATATTCACGGAAATGTATGGATGCAGTTCGTATGAGATTAACGGACCAATGATCCCGAACCTATGTCACCATCAATAGAGACAAGGCAGACCTTGCCATTACCGTCATCTGCTGCAAGCATCATCCCTTCGCTGACAACACCGCGAAGTGGACGCGGCTTGAG
>QQSG01000121.1 GCA_003602665.1 Candidatus Poseidoniales archaeon | reverse complement strand
ATTCCAGCAGGTGCAGATGTACAACAACAAACATGGCAAGTTTGGTTCATTGATAGCGGTGGTACAAACTCAGGCGAAAAAGGCCGAGTAAGTATGAATCTTGCAGTTACTGAACAATACGGTGTATCGCTCACATCTTCAACTCCACTCTTGGCTGATACGCTACTTCCAGGAGAATCAGGATTGGTTCCTATTCGGCTTCAAAATGTTGGTAACAGAGATGCTTCTTACTTCCTTGCTCCGACGTTCTCCACTGAAGGATGGACTGGAGTTGTTGAAAATGAAACAGGTGTGACTATTCCAAATCCGATCATACTTGAGAAGGCAGAGGTGACAAATCTCTTCCTCAATATCACTGCGGACCCACTTGCCACACCTGGTGTTATCTCGTTTAACCTACGAGCCACATGCCCATCGTGTGGTACATCTCTGTTCGGAGCAGATATCCTTGCTCGTAACATCGACGTCCCAATTTTGAGAGATGCTTCAATGAATTCTGACGAATCCTCATTCCAGAGTGCTGCAGATGGTGTTCCAGAAACGGTGTATCTTTCTTTACTCAATCTTGGAAACGACGATGAGCAGTATGCACTGTCTCTTGGTGGCCCTCACAAGTATCTCTTGGCTGCTCAACTCGCTGGTGAAACAACAGCAATTCTTGATGCGTGGGATGGCGAAACAACAATCATTCTAACATTGCCAATGCCAGTCGGTCTATCGCCTGGGCTTTACTATCTTGACATTATAGCAACGAATGTCGATGATCCCTTGGTCTCGGTATCGCATCGTATTAACGTCGAAATCCTCGATACTGCTGCACTAACAGTCTCAGATGAGTCGTCTGACCAATCGTTTTTGCCCGGTTCAATGGATACCAGTGATCGTTCTTTCACAATTACAAACTATGGTAACAGAGAGGACCGCTTTACAATTTCATTGAGCGTTCCGGAAGGAATGGTTGCAGAGATTATTGACCCTATGCCAATTGACGGCGTTTCTACAACACCGGTTATTGCTTCTGGAGATACATTTGATGCAATTGTACGATTCAGATTCTTGGACGGTAGCGATGGTTCACAAACACTTGGATTGACAGCGACTTCCGTTAACGAACCTTCCATCTCAGGAACTGGGGAAGCCACTTATCTCGTAGGTCGTCAAGGAACAATTGACTTGGTTCCTCCTCCCCGAATAGATGTTTCAGAGGCAAATTTGGTCTATACAATGGATATTGAAGTAAAGAATAAACTCAACCCTGCAGTCTCGCCTTCTCAAACCATTTCTATCGACAAGGTCGATGGCAACTGGTCGAGTTACATCAGTGTTCGAATCGACAGTAATGACCGAAGTTTCTCACTCCCGTCAGATCAATCAAGAATCGTAACAGTCGAAATTACAGTTACTGATGCGACACTGATTAATTTGCCAGGAGATTCCCTGACCGTTGACTTTTCCATCTATGCAACCTCTCTTACAGTCGCAGATTCACCAACGACAACTCTGCAGGTGAAACTGTTGAAACAATCAGCAAGCAGTGGTGACGGTGATGGAGCATCATCTGAAGACGACGGAGAATTAGTCAAAACAATCGTTCTTTGGTCTGGATTCTTGATTGTTATCCTCGTTCTTGGTTTCATCACATTCAAGATTGTTACAACAGTTGAGAAAGATGATGACATGGATGACTGGGACGACCTCATGTACGAGGATTCGCTTACCGCTACATACGGTGCAGTTGCTTCTGCTCCAACAGTTCCTATGTCACCTCCACCAGCTCCGAGTGCTCCTGTAGAGGAAGCGCCGCCGGCTCCTCCTGTTGCTTCAGGAGCGCCCCCAATTCCAGCAGAAGGATTGCCACCTGGCTGGTCCAATGAGCAATGGAACGCTTACGGCCAACAGTACCTTGATGGCAAAATGTAGTTGGAAGGTCTGTCGTAGGGTTCAAGACCCACAGCACCCCGCCTTGAATCGTAGGTGATACAATGTATGGTAACGGACAAGCACCAATCTTCATTCTAAAAGAAGGAACTCAGCGTACTCGTGGGCGCAGCGCTCAATCAAATAACATCGCAGCAGCAAAGGCTGTTGCAGACTCTGTACGCTCGACTCTTGGTCCAAAAGGAATGGACAAAATGCTCGTAGATTCGATGGGTGACGTCGTCATCACAAACGATGGTGCAACCATTCTCAAAGAGATGGATATTGAGCACCCTGCTGCTAAGATGATTATTGAAGTTGCAAAAACACAAGAGCAACATTGCTACGACGGTACGACCTCTGCGGTTGTTCTCTCCGGTGAACTACTCAAGCGATCTGAAGATCTTATCGAGCAAAACGTCCATCCGACAGTTATCTGCGAAGGATTTAGACTTGCAGCTGAAAAAGCAATTTCTCTCCTCGATGGTCACGGAATCTCGACCAACGACAACGATGCAGTCCTTCTCGAAGTTGCAAAGACCGCTCTTACCGGCAAATCTGCTGGAGCGGTAAAGGCGTTCATGGCAGATATCTGTGTACGTGCAGTCAACGCTGTTGGCGTTGTTGATGAAGGTGAGCGAATTGTCGACCTTGGTGATATCAAAGTCGAAAAGCGTCAAGGTGGATCGATTAAAGATTCAACTCTCATCGATGGTATTCTACTCGACAAGGAAAGAGTGCATGCAGGTATGCCAAGAAGCGTGAATGATGCTCGAATTGCACTGATAAACTCAGCAGTTGAAGTAAAGAAGACTGAGGTTGATGCGAAGATTCAGATTACAGATCCTAATCAACTCGCTTCCTTCCTTGCAGAAGAAGAAAACTACATTCGTGGTCTTGTTGACAAAATTACAGCATCTGGTGCAAATGTTCTCATTTGCCAGAAGGGTATTGACGAACTCGCTCAACACTACCTTTCAAAGGCAGGTGTCTTCACAATTCGACGTGCAAAGAAATCCGATATGGAAGCTCTTTCAAAGGCAACAGGCGCTCAAATTGTCACAAATATGGACGACCTTTCCGCTGAAGACTTGGGTCATGCTGCTCGTGTTGAGGAAAGAAAGATTGGCGAGAGTGATATGACATTCGTCACCGGATGCCCTCAAGCAAAATCTGTTTCAGTTCTCCTTCGTGGTGGAACTGAACACGTTGTTGACGAAATCCGCAGAGCATTCGATGATGCTGTTGGTGTTGTTTCTGTTGCTTGGGAAGACGGAGCTGTTCTTACAGGTGGCGGTAGCGTTCTTGCTGCTCTAAGCAGAGATCTTCGTACTTATGCTGAGACAATTGGCGGAAGAGAGCAAATGGCAATCGAAGCATTTGCTTCTGCTCTTGAGATTATTCCCCGAACACTTGCAGAAAACGCAGGTCTAGATCCAGTCACGACACTTATTGCTCTCCGTAAAGCACATGCTGATGGCGCATCCCATGCCGGAATCAACGTCTACGAAGGTGGCGTGGTTGACATGAAGGATGGAAACGTTTTGGAGCCATTGCGAGTTGTAGAACAAGCAATTCAATCTGCTACAGAGACTGCAATCATGATTCTACGTATCGACGACGTCATCTCTTCCAAGGGAGTCAGCATGGCTGATGGATTTGGCGGCGACGGCGACTTCCACATGTGAGCAGCCTCTATTCTTGGGGCTTGAAAATACCCGTGGTCGGGTGGCAAGGTTGAAAGGCCGATGTTAGGTGGGATAATTGTCTGCGAAGCGGACGCTTTGAGGGTCTAAAAATGACAGTCGTTGCAAAGGTATGGATTGACGAAGACTGCATCACCTGTGATGCATGCCAAGACATCTGCCCAGAAGTGTTTGAAGTAACCGATGAAACCTCGCAAATTCTTGCGGCTGTTCGCCTCGATGGTGGATTCGATAGGAACGAAGGAAAGAGCCCACTAACTGGTGATTTGGGTGCTCAATATGCAGATATTATCTTGGAAGCTGCAGAAGCCTGTCCTGTGGAAGTCATCAAGTTTGAACTTGTCTCAGACGGTGCGGAAACCGAAGAAGTTGTTGAAGCACCTGCAGCGGAAGTCGCTGTTGCACCAGCAGCAGCGGTTGCAGTTGGAGGCTCTGCATCAGACGAACTCACTGCAGTTCTCGGTGGAGATCGCTCACTCACCATTCTTTTCGGTTCTCAAACAGGAAACGCAGCAGGTCTTGCTGAAAAGACTGCAAAACTTGCTTCAAATTATGGATTAAATGCAAACGTTGTCGATATGGATGGCTACAACAAAGCAAATCTTGCTTCCATCAAGCGTCTTCTCATCATCACATCAACCTGGGGTGAAGGAGAAATGCCGGATAACGCAGAAGACTTGTGGCAATCTGTCCAATCAGACGCACCTGGTTTGTCCGCTATGCACTATTCAGTATGTGCAATCGGAGACACTTCATATGACGAATTCTGTAAAGCAGGAACCGACTGGGATGACAAATTATCCAGCCTTGGAGCACACAGTGTGCAACCTATACAGATGTGTGATGTTGATTTCGATGAACCTTGGACTCAATGGGTCCTTGAAACACTACCACGAATTGCATGTGTCGATGACTCAGGAACACTTCAACTCGAACTCATTGATGAGATGGCAGCTTACGGAACATCAGATGACGATGATGTTGTCGAAGGTGACTTCGCACCGGGACACATCGACCACTCAGACATTCATGTCGAACTGGAACTCTTCCGCTATTGCCCTTCACAAGGAGAAAATGGCTGGGATGTCATTGCCACCACTGTTCCTGCCTCAGCATCACTTGAAGACCTCTTCATGAATTTCCAACGCGATGTTGATGGAAGTTTCGCCTTCCGCCGTGGAAACACTGCCGGAACAGCAACGACTGGAGTT
Source organism: Candidatus Poseidoniales archaeon (assembly GCA_003602665.1). GTDB lineage: Archaea > Thermoplasmatota > Poseidoniia > Poseidoniales > Poseidoniaceae > MGIIa-L2. The sequence continues at coordinate 2,390 of QQSG01000121.1, read as the reverse complement.
CGTGCAAATGGACGCATAGTCTTAGCAGATATCGCCCGTGTCGGTGAACTTGTCAACAATGGCAGATTGCGTATCGAGCCTTTGCCTGGATTCCCAATTCTCAGAGATCTTATTGTCGATACCCGACGATTTGAAGAAAACAGAGCAAAGGCCAATCCATGGGTCCAAGCAGACCCAAGAGAGGGGGAACGTCTCATCAGCGGAAAGGCTGTTGGCGTACTTGCCTCGGAAACAGCACTGTCACTCCACAAAATGAACGCAATCTCAAGCCACCTGCTTGCACATGGCATGTCTGATACCGTGGATTTCGATACAGCCTATGTAGGACCTGGAATTCACTTGCAACGCTGGGTTCGAATCAACGATCCTCGCACATCCCTAAAACACCGCTCACAACTTCTTGCAACCTTGCAAGAACAAGGTGGNGTATGGAGCGAAACCGATCCGTCATCAATCGCACGACATGGAATTTCTGGAGCATTAGTTGCAGACACACTCAACAGTGCAAGAAGTCGATTGCTGACTGAATACAAAAATGCTGGACGCCACGGACGTCTCGTCAAGTGGTATGGACGCTCAGTCAAATGGTCTGGTAAGTTGAACGAAACCACGCTCTATCGACAAGTATTGGGTCCAATCGGACTCGTTTCAAACGTATTCTCCGGAGTTTCTGCACGAATGATGCTCGGATTTACCCGTACTGGTGGCCCTCCAATTCGTAGCCTACAGGCGCTATTACTTCCGCCAGCAGGTGTCGGTAAGATTCCAAGCATGATCAATTCTAAGGTAGAAGATCATCACGAAGTTGTGAGTTTATTCAATGAACTCGATCAGAGGTTCTGAGGTGGAGACATGCAGGTAGCATATTACCCCGGAAATGTTGCTCGAGGGGCAATGATGGAAGTTGAAGATTGCATTCAACCCCTTTGCAAGACGCTCGGTATCAATTTGATTGAATTGCCTAAGGCAACTTCCGATGGTGGAAACATCATCCGACAAGCATCACCTCGATTACAACACGCTCTAGCAGCTCGCAATCTTGCACTTGCTGAAGAAAAGGGTCTCGATATTATGACCTCATGCGCCACATCTCACAGTATTCATTGTGATACAGCAACCACAATGGCTGCTGACCCGCTCCTTGCCTCACAATTGAACAATCTCATTGCTCGAAGTTCAAACATAGAATACATGGGAGAATCAAAGTCTCGCCACCTGCTCCATCTTCTTGTAGAAGAAATAGGTCTTGATAAAATAAGAGCCGCAGTTTTGAACCCGTTGGGGATGGATATCGCTGGTTACTACGGTCCTTACATGCAACGTGATGGATTCTGCAGCGAAGATGATGCATTCAACCCTTCTTACCTTGAGAACCTCATAACAGCACTTGGAGGTACTCCAGTTGAATACGATTCCAAATGCCAAAGTGTTGGTTCACCGAGTCTACTCACCAACGAAAAGACGGCTATGAAGATGACTGCTGCAGTCCTTTCAGATGCAAAGCAGTCAGGAGCTGAACTCATGGTCAGTGCCTGTACAATTTCTCATGCTAACCTCGATTCATACCAAGTAAAAGCAGGAAAGGTTACTGGAAAAGACACAACAATGCCTGTGATTCATCTTGCAGAATTAGTTGCTTTCGCATTAGGCCACTTCCCTGACCGTCTTGCTCAACTAAGAACTCGTGTCAAGATTATTGGCGGTTGAGTTCATCTCGCCCATCCAATATTGGCTTCCACGGATCTGATTTCTCTTCAGAACCGAATTCAAAGAGACTCTTTTGACCTCTTGAACGAGTGTATACTTTCTTGTCCTTAGGTTCACTAGATTCAGTCTTATTGGAATCCTTAATTTCTACTTTCGACTCCTCTATATCATCTTCTATAGATTTGCATCTCGCAATCTCAGAAAGCAGGAATTCTCCTGCTGAGATGGAATTGTCATCGAATTTAACGGTGAATTGTGGCAGAGATACATCTGCAATTCGGTCAGATGTCAATGTGGTAATATCCCTCATTCGCCCTAAGACACTGTGCATTCTGGCTTCCTTAATTTGGGATGCCTGAAGGACGTAAACATCTCTGGTGTTATTAGCCACAAGAACATGCACTGATCCACTGCTTTGTCGGGCAGTACGTCCTCTCCGCTGTATGGCTCGGATTGCACTGGGAACTGGCTCATAAAACAAAACCATTGAAGCGGACGGCACGTCAAGGCCTTCCTCTCCAACAGAGGTTGCTACAAGGACATTAATCTCACCTTCACGAAACCGCTCGAGTTGTTCGAGTTGCTGTTTCTGAGTCATACCTTGTCGCTTTCCACGTTTACTTTGGCCAATAAAGCGATCTACATTTGCTCCTGGAATCGTATTCAGGTCTTCGACGAGGTGA
>QQSG01000120.1 GCA_003602665.1 Candidatus Poseidoniales archaeon | reverse complement strand
GGGTTGGCCGATCAATCCCTTTCTTGTCCTGTGAGGACGTCCATCGTCCTTCCTTGCGAGCTTTTGTATGGCTTGCTACAATTTTTGTTGCAAGCATGGCTGCTGTAAATTGTGTCAAAGGCGTATCTTTTTGTGGAACAATTTCATTGACATCAGCACTAACGACAACGGCCTTTGATGCATTGAAAAGAGTCTGAATGGTTTGTTGAACTTGCCAAAAGGTCAAACCACCAGGCACAGGAGTTCCAGTAGCGGGAACAAGTGCTCCGTCCAAACCATCGATGTCAACGGTTAGATGAACAGGCCCTTCAATTGAATCTAAGAGATCGAGCCAAGTTTGCCAATGCGTTGCGCCTTGGCATGGTGATTGCGTATCTTGAGCAAAGAATGTCGTAATTCGATCGTCTGAAAGCATCCGCTCATGTTCTTCCTTGCTAAAGGCACGGATTCCAACTTGCAATAATCGGCCAATTCCTGCATCGAGTGCTCGTGCTGCTGCACAGGCATGTGAATAGGGTTCGTCGTCAAGTTCAGAACGCAAATCACCGTGAGCATCGATTTGGACCACTGTAAGATTCGACAAATCATTGTCAACAAGCGGATGATTTCGAACAGCTTCCATGAGAGGAGGAAGAATTCCGTGTTCCCCACCAAGCGTGAGTGGGAAACAATCACCTTTGAACCAAGGATTGAGATAACCAACCATGGAATCGAGTTGGTGCAGTAACGTTGGCTCTTCTCCATCCCAAGCCTTCGCAGTATGAATCGAAAGACCAGCAGGGAGATCTTCTTTCAGTTCAGAATCATACAATTCAACCTGAGTAGATGCCTCAATACAAGCTCCAGGGCCTTGAGAAGTACCAGTTCCGTACGACGTAGTAAGTTCATACGGAAGAGAAAGAACAACGACATCGACATCCTTTTTTATGGGCTCGAGCCCCAAAAAAGTGTGGCCATCAGACGGTTCCATCGTGTCAAACGCGCTGTTTCCTGTTCTTGAGACTTCTTCAAAATAAGGCTCAAAAAACCTTCAGGACACCCTGTTTCATGGAAAAGTGGCGATGTTTTAATATAGTTCGGGGACCTATATACAATAGTGTTCTCGGACAGTAATGTCCGGGGAGGGGGAAAAACGATGGGAATGACACTACAATCACTGACACAAGCAATACAACAGCATATCGATACAGAGATGGATGCTGAAGTCGCTGCCGGAATGGCAGAACACGCACTAGGATTCTTTGGATTCTATAATCGAATTATCGATAATGCATTGGAGCCAACAGACCGTAACCTGTTTTACATGTTCCAAGATTATGATCTACTTACAACAGAATCTGAAGAGACGACACTCTGGGACGGAAGGGAATGGAGAATCCACTATTGGAAATTTAAACCAGACCTCAAAGAGCGCATGGAGTCCTATATGCAGCGACAACGCCAACCAGAAGAAATCGATCCATTTGCAGATATTTACGGAACCGATGGCCGAACCATTTGGACAAGAGAATCTGAAAAGGTTGCGAATCCAAATGCTTTCACAAGCGATTGGTGAAACTACAATCAAAGCGTTTTTGGCAGAAGGGTGGTTGGTCAAACCATGCGAGTCGCAGTCGGTTTAGTCCTGTGCATGTTCCTCGCAAGTATTCCAATAGCCAGCGCACAATCGGATTCAACCGAAGAAGAATGGCCTGGCGACCCAATCGACAGTCACATTCACTTAACATGGGCTACATTGACGCTTGATGTCAACGACTGGGCAGACGAATACCCAGAAATCGTAGATGTAACGAGTGTCGGTGAATCTGAACTCGGAAAATCGCTTTGGGTTGTCCGTCTCTCTGATTGGTCGAACGAAACCAAACCGAACGGGGACATCAAAGAGATCGTCTACATCGACGGTGGCCATCATGGCAACGAATATCTTGGCACTGCACTGGCATATCTCTCTGCAAAATGGTACATCAACGGATGGGCAGAAGGTAATCAAGAAGCGATTAATGTCCTCCAAAATACTGAAATTCACATATTGATTATGCTCAATCCTGATGGAAATGACATCGACACCAGATGGAACATTAACCAAGTGGACTTGAATCGAAACTACGATCATTATTGGAACACGTGCCCTACTACACAACCAGGTAGCAGTGCTTTCAGTGAGTCTGAAACGTCTGCAAATTCGAATTACATGAATACAGTCGTTCCTGATGCTGATCTGTATGTTACGATGCATACTGGTGTTTGGATTATGCTCTATCCTTGGGGCAAGTGGCCTGATCAACCTTCTGACTGGGAACTGTATCATCAAATCAGAGAGGATGTCCAAGAGAACATCTCCAGTATCCCTATCCAAAATGCAAATCAAGGGTTGTATCCAAATTGTGGAACAAGCAGAGATTACGGCTACGGAGTCATGGGATTCCCAACATTCACGTTTGAGACTGATGATGAACAATTTGTTCCAGGATCGTTTGAAAACCTCAACGACCGATTGGGTGAAGAAATGAACGTTATGAGATATCTTATCGATAATGTGTGGTACTGGAGAGCTCGTTTGGATGTACAATCGATCGATATTGCGGGGGATTCACTTGCCCTCGACATAAGTAACCATGGTCAAGCATCGACATCAAATGCAACCTTGCAGTATCTCGCATCAAGTGGTGAAGTCACATGGACCTCATCCACATTCTCAGTCAACGCAAGCAATACATCTATGCTGGAAATCGATTCAAGCAACCTTTCCTTAGAAGACGGAGGTACATGGCAGTTGTACTATCAAGTTCGAGTCATTGATGCAGCGCGCTGGGTGACTGAACCAATTGATGTTGAAGCCAACATAACGACAAATGATGAATCATCAAGCCTTCTGATTGGCTATGGTATCTTCAATCCAATCGCTATCATCGGAGCATTGGCTGTTGTTTCTTTGTTCAAGAAAGACGAACAAGATGAAGAGTAATCCTCTTTCTTGGCTGAAAGTTCGTCGCAAGGTTTCAAGTGCTCCAAGTACTTCGCAGTAATCGGTGAAACCATGAAAATTAATGTCAGTTCAAGCCACAACATCGACGGAACGCTCATCCTACCTCTTTTCGAAGGCACAGAAATAGTCCCAGAAACGCATGCAACTGGACTTCATGTTGCTCTCAAGAGCCAAATCAATCGTGTTCTCGCAGATGGAGATTTCAAAGCAAAAGCAAAGTCAACAATGACGCTGATTGGTGGCGAAGGTGGAAAGGCAATGCTGGTTGGACTTGGTAAGGAAGACGACGCTGATCTTCATGCTTACAGAAAAGCTGGTGCTGCTGTTGTTGCTGCTCGTAAGAAAGCGCATGGCACGGATCTTACAGTTCGATTCGCAGGAGCCCCTGTTGATTCCATGGGCGCCTTTGGCGAAGGTATGAT
>QQSG01000012.1 GCA_003602665.1 Candidatus Poseidoniales archaeon | reverse complement strand
GAAGGTCGACCTCCATAAGGCGAGGATGACACACCAGTTCATCAAGCCAACCCTTTGTTGACCAGAGTCAGCATTCACTCGTCAGTATCTTCCTCGGAAAAGGAACGTCGACCAGCGAGCATGGCAGCGCCGAGAGCAACTAAGACGCCCATAACACCGAAACCAGGCATTGGTTCTTCTGTTGTATCCTCAATAGGACAGAAACTTACTGTGATTGAGGCTTGTCCATTACCCATAGCAGTTGGAGTTTGGTCGGCAGGTCCCAAAATCATATCTTGCCATCCTGCAGGATTGTCGACTCCCAAACCATCCCCAAGCACTGCAGAGACAACTTCCGTTGCGTAGATCACGTTTCCATTTCCATCGCGTAATCCCACTGAATCAATATTGAAGCCAACACCAAGGTTCGATGTACTCAAATCAGATCGAGCTTGAATCGTGATGAAACTACCATTTGGATTGAATTCACCGTCTGCATTGGACACAAAGATATCGTAATACTCGTAATAGCCTTTGAAGTCGTAATTGCTTGAATCCTGTACAATATCTGCATGCAAATCGTTTGCTGTATCTTGGATATCGTATTGATACTGGTAATTGCCACCAGTCATCTCAATGACAACGACTTCGATGAATTCTGTTTGGCCAATTAATCCGTTTCCACCAGTGATTTCACCATTTGTACAGAAGCCCGGTTCAGCAGGCTCAAAATCACCGATGAGCAACACCTGCAGTACATCACAGAGCCCATCTCCATCGAGATCTTCTGGAACTACGCTGTAATCGAGTGGATCCGAGAAACAGACTTCTTCGATGACATCAGCCCAACCATCATTATCGTCATCATCATCTTCCGGGTCAAGAATTCCGTCACCATCAGTATCCTGAATGCACAGCCATACCGGTTTCGTCGTCAGATAGGCATGAGTGTTACCTCGAGTGTAGAAGACAATCTCTTCCGGAGAGCTTGTTCGAGTTTCAATTGTGTCAGGCCAGAAGCGCTGGCAGTATTCGAGTTTACGATCGCCCCATCCATCAGATCCCCACTGGGCGTTGAGACCTGCTCCTGCAGTTCCGTCTGGGTCAGTCATCCAAGTGCCTTCCTCATTGTGTTGGTTGACCTTTCCGTACCACATGGAAATACGTGGCCTTTCATCGGTGGTGTTGAGGAAGAGATCGATGATGTCGTCAAGAACCACTCCTTCATTGTCTTCGAGAATGTCGATTGACCCATACTTCCAGCACAGTGTCGTTCGGCTATCGTCGTAGGCACTCTCAATGTAGATTGTGTAATCTGCACTCGGATTCAGGTTCTCAGGGAGTGTGATGGTATGGGTGCCATCGTTGTCCTCGATACTTGAGAAGTAGTATTGAGCACCCCAACCACTCACCAGTGCAAGATACACCTCTGTACTGATGTCACCGTCCATGGTCCAGCTAAAGGTAAGATCATCTCCCGAATGAAGCGAAGCAGGGGTTCCCTCGAAAGTTAAGAAAGAACACGCGCCAGTCAAGTTGGTTTCATTATCTGGCTCTTCTTCTTGGACATTGCAATTTACCGATGCAGTGTTGACGCAGAAGTCATGGTTAAGTTCATCGATAAGAGTTGAACCATTGGACGAGTATACCGGCATGTAGAGCATTGCCTTGAAGGTATAATTTCCACCCTCCCCCTCGCCAACGATGCTACTTACTGGGTTAAACCAGTTAATGGGCCATGTTTTGGTTTCATCGTAACTGTCCCATTGTCCAGAGCCCGCATTGTCCTGCATTGAGCCTGATGCACCTTCCTCCCAGAGTTCGTAAACGAGTTCGTAAGATTGGCCATTGTCCTTGAGGCATTCAGCAGTGATGACAAGAGGGAAGTTCGCAGTCGTACTAATTTCCGTGAAGTTCCAATTGTCAAATAATTGCCCGTTCGAGTTTGTTCCACAATTAGGATTCGATGTATCGCTAACCACAGTAAAGTTATGTGTGAACCATTCACTGATTCCCTGTGAATAATTTCGCAATCCATACGTCCAAGAGTACGTTCCAGGAGAAAGATCGGAGTTAGCATAGGATTTCATGTTCAAATCATAGTGTGTAGGTCCTTGTGGGATGAAGAACATTCCATCAGTCCATTCGTTTGACATGTACCCATTTGGCCCACTCATACTGAAATTCCATTCGTACACCCCTCCAACAAGGCAAGGGTGGTATGCGAAAAGTTCGATATCCTCTTGGCCATAAACGAATTCAGTTTGATTGTTCCCAGTATCAAAATCACGGTTTGAAAGTAAAGCATTTGGTGGACAATTCGAATTTCCTCCGTTGTTGTTTCCACCCGTTTGTCCAACAGTAAACGCAGTGTTTGCAGATGATAAGTGGAAATGATTCGTGCTGCTTCCATTTGCATACCAGAGTTCAACCGTCATGTAATAGGTGCTGTTTTCCAAATCATACCATGGGTACTGCATCACATAACTGGTATCTGTTGCGGTGAAACTATTCGCTGTGCTTGAATTAACGATTGAGTTTGTATTAGTGTCCAACAACCACCACGAAATGGCGTATGTTTCACCGATCTCAAGGCTTGAAGCATTGATTGTAAACAATGCGTCCAATTGTGAAACGGTCCCGCCATTCATCGACGAAGCCACCTCTACTTCAACATCAAGCATGTTGAATAATAGCATTCCAAACGATGAACAATCATGATATCCATCGTTATCTGCATCGTAGATATTTGTCATACTGTTGTTATCAGACACTTCATCAGAATCGTTGAGGCCATCGCCATCATCGTCAACGTCTTCATGGTCATTGATTCCATCACCATCAAAATCTGTCGGATGAGCATCCCATGAATCAGGAATGCAATCGTTGTCATCATCAGGATCGATGTCGTCTGCCATACCATCGCCGTCGTTGTCATCGGCTCCATTGGTGCTTTGATTATCGAGTACAGCTTGCTGGCTGTTATCGGGTATTGCTAGCATTCCATTCGTGCTTCGGGCACCTGTTTCGAAAGCATCGTCTTCAACAAGTTCAGATAATTCGGGCGAAGTGGGGATGTTCAAAGCATACGATTGCATAACGAAAAGGGCTACAATAATCATGACTGTCTTGGTTCTCATATCTATGTCATAGAAGAGAGAACTTATAGTCCCATCACTCAGATTGGAGTTGATGATTTAATCTAGGTTTCTTGCACTGATTCGTCAAAGGATTATAGTGGAATAATTCAAGAGGG
>QQSG01000119.1 GCA_003602665.1 Candidatus Poseidoniales archaeon | reverse complement strand
AACAACGGCAATAATTCCTTGCACCGCATCCAAATACGTTCAAACAGAACCGAAAACAAAATCGTAAAATCGAGAAAATCCAAAACATCCATTGTGTCTCGTGGAATTTCATCCATCAAAAAAGTTCGAAATGCAATCACAAACCTGACTCATGAGGGTGTTGATGACGAACTCATTGAAATTATGAACGAACATATACCAGAGGAACGAGAGACACAAGAGGTCCCTGATTCATTTAGTTCCTTAACAGAATCGAAGGAAATTGCCCCAATCCAGCAATCAGGCCGTCATGGATTACGTCGATTTGACTGAGATTCCTGAGATTTCACAGAACGAATTATATCGTTGCTGATACGCTTCTTGTGAAATCTTTTCCAGATTTGTTGTACCGAAGTCTTCGAGAGTGAAACTTGCAGTTACTGTGGCATGCGTCAAAGCAGATCTAAGTTCTTCAACTGTCAATTCACCTTTTCCTGAAGCAAGGCAAGCAGCTAAGGCTCCCGCAAATGTATCTCCACAACCGGTCGGATCAGTAACCTCAGGACAAGGATAAGACGGCAGTGCAATTGTATCTCCTCCGTGGAGAGCAATCACGCCATGTTCACCCCTCTTCACGATAAGAGTCGGGATTGATGCCATCTGTTGAACCTCCTTTGCAGCTGCTACTACGTTCTCCTTTCCTGCAAGCATTGATGCTTCTCCATCGTTGATGACCACGATATCAACTCTCTTCATGGCTTCAAGTAGGGTTTCGTGGGCAATGTCAATCCACAAATTCATCGAATCGAGAATAGAACATCGAACCGGTTTCGATTGGTCAAGTACTGAGAGTTGAATTGCGGGGTGTAAGTTGGCACAAAAAGTAACAGTTGGACTGCGACCATGTTCAGGAACCTTCGGTTCAAAGTGTTCGAACACGTTCAGGTGTGTCTCGTGGGTTATTGCTTGAGCCATTGACCCTTCATATGAGCCAACCCAGCGGAAAGTTTCACCTTCCACTGTTTCAATTCCTCGGGTATCAAGTTGAGCGTTTTCAAAAATTTCTCGATCTTGCTTTCTGAAATCTGAACCAACGACTCCGACGAGACCCACTGATTCAAGTCCCAAGCGATTTCGATGAAAGGCACAGGATAAACCCGCATATGTCGCAGAACCGCCGAGTGCATTTTCAACAGCACCAAGGGGTGACACTATGCTATCATAGGCTAAACTTCCAACGATAAGAACATCCATCGAATTAGCCTCAGCCTAAGAGTTCTTGATGCATGTCAATGTACTGGATTGTAATATCTCCATTGACAAAATCAGTTTCATCCATAATTCGACGGTGAAGTGGGATGAGATGCTCGACACCTGTGATAACGGTTTCATCAAGAGCAGTCCTCATTCGACGAATTGCATCCTCCCGGTCTCTCCCCCAAACAAGTAACTTGGCGAGAAGTGAGTCGAAACTTCCTGGCATTTCGTAACCAGGATGTGCATGCGTGTCCACTCGAACGCCAAATCCTGAAGGGAAATGGCACTCCCACAATCGTCCTGGGCTCGGGATAAATTCACGAGGATCTTCTGCATTCAAGCGGCATTGGATTGAATGACCGTTCCAACTGATGTCTTCCTGCGCAAGAGGAAGCGGTTCTCCCTGTGCGACTCGAATTCCAAGTTCAACGAGGTTGTGTCCTGTAATCAATTCGGTCACAGTATGCTCAACTTGAACACGAGGATTTACTTCTAAAAAGTAGAAGTCTCCATTGGCATCACGAAGGAATTCAAACGTTGCAAGGCCTTTGTAACCTACAGATTCAGCGCCTTTACAAACGAGAGCACCAATTTCTTCACGCTTTTCTGGAGTTAACCAAGGTCCTTCTTCAACCAACTTTTGGTGACGGCGTTGAATCGAGCAAAAGCGCTCCCCGAAATGAATTGCTTTGTTTCCGTCCGCAAGTACTTGGAATTCAACATGCTGTGCACCTTGGATGTATTTCTCAACAAAGACACGAGAGTCGCCAAAAGCTGATTTTGCTCGAGATTGACAAAGCTTCAAGGCGCTTTCAAATTCATCGGCAGCCTGAACAATCTGCATTCCAATACCGCCTCCACCAGCAGCTGCTTTGATGATGACTGGGTAACCGATCTCATCTGCAAGTGCTGATGCGACAGATGCCTCAAAAATTGGCTCAGAAGAGCCTTTAGCAGTTGGTAATCCTGCTGCTTCCATTGCCGCTCTTGCTTCGATTTTATCACCGAGTAAAGTGATTACATCCGAACTTGGCCCGATGAAAGTAATCCCTTCTTCCTGTAGACGCTTTACGAATCCAGCATTTTCTGCGAGGAAACCGTAACCTGGATGTACAGCATCACAGCCCATGTCTTTGGCTGCTTGTACAACTGCTTCGATATCGAGATAGGCATCAAGAGGATTGATGACGTCACGGAAATGCGCATCGTCTGAAAGACGTACTGGTAAAGAGAGACGGTCTTCTTTCCCATAGATTATTGCTGCTTCGATGTTCATATCACGAAGTGTTCTCATGATTCGAAGAGCAATTTCTCCGCGGTTGGCAATCAAGACTTTTGAGAACCCCATG
>QQSG01000118.1:43778-49287 GCA_003602665.1 Candidatus Poseidoniales archaeon | reverse complement strand
GCCCACTGTCCTGCAAGAGTTTTAATTTCAATTCCAGCGTCTTCAACAATTTGGTGAGCGGGGAAAGTCATGTGCGGATCAACGTTCCAATCTTGCATGCCCTGGATAATGTAAACCGAACCATTGTAATTCTGGACGACTCGATCTAAGAAAGAGCGTTCAGTCCAGTAACTGTTTCCAGCATAGTTCACCATTCCACCGCTAAGGTATGCAGCAGGACCATTCGCATAGCCTTGGATGTATCCTTCGCAGAGATTGTGACTGTCTTCAGTATCTCCGTCGACTCCAAATGAGCCATAGACACCATTGTGCATAATCATGCCACGAGCTTCCATGCTTCCGTTTCTCCACATCAGTTCATGGACTCCAATAAGGCCAGACATTGGAACTATAGTGGCTAGGTAGGGGTTACCGAATGTTGCTGCTTGCCAAGGCGTCGAACCATCATAGGATTTTCCAATGATGCCTACTTTACCATTTGACCAAGATTGTGTCCCAAGCCATGTAACAGCAGCATCGATTCCACGTTGCTCATCAGTCCCCATTAGGTCCATACAATGATTTGATTCTCCTGTTCCGAATACTGAAACTTGGGCGACACCGTATCCATGCGGAACGTAATTCTCAATCAGCATTCTTCCAAGGCGATTTGCAGGAGTAAGTGCATCAACGTCACCATCATCATAGTAAGGCCCTATTTCAGCAATCACTGGGACAAGACATTCATCAGACAGATTTTCTGTTGAACTATAATCACAGCCGTCAATCACTGGCAGCCATAATCCGAGATGGACTTCTGCTCCACCTGCGGCCCCTGCTCCACCATCAGCAAGTGTGATGCTTGGAACTGGAACATATACAGATTCAACAGCCCCTATTGCATACGTACCATTGACGCTTACTCGAGAAAACACATCCGTATCATCATATGCAAAATCAGTTCTATCCCAAGGTTCGGGGTACGTATCGCCCTCGACTAGGCTGGATGCATTTTCCAGGTCTTCACCAAAACAGCCTGTTAGCAGGCTTGGTAGGAGAAAGACTGCCACTAGAAAGCCGCTTCGCATGGTTATCGGTTAAGGGACGGACATATGACGCTTTGCGCATCATGATGATTCTTGCGCTTCCTGAGCATCGAGTTCTGCTCGTACTTCATCCATGTCAAGAGACTGGAGTTTGCCGATGAGGTCACGAAGTGCATCTTCTGGGAGAGCACCTGGTTGCATGAAGACACCTATGCCATCTTTGAAGGCAACAGTTGTTGGAATAGAACGGATCCCGAAGGTACCTGCGAGTGCTTGCTCAGCTTCTGTATCGACCTTTGCAAATATGACATCAGGAAATTCTTCTGATACGCCTTCAAAAACTGGGGCATAGGCTCGACAAGGACCACACCATTCAGCCCAAAAATCAATAATTACAAGTTTGTTTTCTTCAATGATTTCATTGAATGAGGATTCGTGCATTGTTACTGTCGCCATAGGATAGGCTGTAGTTTGGAGTATATTTGTTCATGCATTCCTCCATGAGGCTGCATCGGCGGATTCATGTGCTGTAACGCAACCCCAAGAATATGAGCCGAACTCTCGTCCTCAGTGCAGTTTTAATTTTCCTCTTCACTTCTGCCTCGCCTACGTCGATGTTACTCGACAATCAGCACGTTGAATTGGTGGGAGAAGGTGACTCAGTCATAATCTCAGAAATTCTTGTTTCACCAAATGGGATGAAAAATAACGAGACTTGTACGAACTGCTACAATGCAACAGACTGGAATGCAGATGGAGAGTATGGAAAATTCTCTGATCAATTCATTGAACTACACAATCCTACCTCGCAAGCCATCAACGTCTCCAATTGGGTTCTCGATGACAAACCAGATGGAGGAAGTGCTCCTTGTCAGATTGCACGTAACACACTTATCCCTGCAAATGGATACATCTCAGTATTTATCAACGCATCACGAATTGAACTCGACTACTTCGACGGCGACAGTGTCTCCCTAACTGACACAAGTGGATCGCTTATCGATGAACTATCATACCCTGCCGAAGACTCATGGTACGGTAACTCCTACATTCCATTGGAAAACGGTTCCATTTGGAAGGTAAGTCCTCCAACACCAGGGTTTGCTGAAGGAGAATATTTCCCATCAGCACAAAACATGGTTGGATGTTTCGGAATCAGCGATGGTGGAAGAGTCGACGCAATGGTTTTGCAAGGTCGAGTCGTTACAATGAATGCCGAAGCTGATGTGATCAACGAAGGAAATGTCCTCATCCGTGGCGGAAAAATAGAAGCGGTTTGGGGCGATCAAATCCCAGCAAATGTCGACTTGACCGACGTTCCTATCATTGACACAAACGGAACCATCTACCCAGGTCTCATCGACTCACACAATCACATGCATTACAATCACATCCCGCTTTGGGATTTTGACGTCCACACGTCAACAAAGTCTGAGGAAGGCGGTTATTCAAACCGAAATCAGTGGAAAAATAATCCAAACTACAAACGTGACATCTCGTGGATGAAGACGTTTGTTCAGGGCGGCAGTATGTGGAACATGGCCGATGAGCAGATGAAGTATGCAGAAGTAATGGCTATTGCAGGAGGCGTTACTGCAGTCCAAGGATCACCAAGTTCAAACACCGATGCTTGGGACAGCATGCTTTCTCGCAACATCGAATTGTACAACTTTGGCGGCGATGATATCCACACCAAGGTAACGACGCTGGAAAGCGATTATGTTGGAAGCCACATCAAGAACGGAAACAATTCTGGAAATCTCAATGCCTGGTACCTTCACTTATCTGAAGGTGTAGACGAAATCAGCAGAGCAGAATTTGACGTATTGGTGCAAAATGACCTCCTTGTTGGAGAGTTGGTTGTTGTTCACGGAACAGCATTGACCGCAACAGAATTCGCAATGATGGGGCAAGTTGGAGCAGATTTGGCTTGGTCACCATTATCGAATCTGTTACTTTACGGCGATACAACAGATGTTGTGGCTGCTGACCAAGCTGGGGTAAGAATCTCAATTGCTCCGGATTGGGGACCGAGTGGATCCAAGAATGTCCTTCATGAACTCAAAGTTGCTGACGTTTGGAACAAGCAAGCCCTTGACGGTTATTTCTCTGATTATGAACTTGCAGCAATGACAACCAAAAATCCTGCAATGGCAAACAACTGGGACCAATTTGTTGGAAGAGTAAACGCAGGTTTGTATGCTGACCTCGTCGTTGTTGACAACTTCCATGAAGATCCTTACAGAAACCTCATTGAAGCCGTTGATGCAGATATTCGATTGACACTTGTGAATGGTCAACCTGTTTGGGGAGACATCGATATCATGACCGAACTGAAAGGAAACGATTGGGAAACAGTCACTGGTCCTGGCTTTGACAAAGCAGTCGATGTCACCGACCGCTCAGTTGCAGAGGGTACGCAATCATGGTCTACAATTCTAAGTAACATGGAGATGGCTATGGCATTGAATCAAGCAGACATCGAGTCTACATGGTCAGCAAGCACTGATAGTTACAGTTCTATGCAAGGCAATGTCCTAAACAATATTTTCACGACTGGAGATACACGACACTTTGGCATCATTGAAGGTTCAAACCATGCAAATACGCACGTTGATTTGACAGTTCTACAGGATTACTATGACGTCCCAATGAACAATGGAGAGCGTACAGGAGTCAATGTTGTGTTCAATCCGCAAGACGGTAATAACGGTGGTTCGACAATCGATCCAGTCGACCCTGTTGATCCAGTTGACCCTGTCGATCCAGTCGACCCGGTAGACAACGGAGAAACCAACGATACCGGTCGAGATGACTGTCCGCCAAATTGTATTCTTGGGGATGATATTGAAGACACTAAGGCAGAGGAGGAATCCTTGATTGGACCTGGAACACTCTTGCTTCTCATTGTCATCATACTCCTTGCTGCAATTGGAATCTTAACTCGAGAAACTGAAGAGGAGAAGGTATTCAGCGAAGATCAAACTGTCCTTATCGAAAAAGAATGGGAAAGTGAATCGTTCCAATTCGTACCAGATATGCCTCCGTTATCACCACCACCCAGTGGTAAAATCGAAGAAGAATGATCAAGCGAAGTCCCACGTAGGACCGTCTGGTGTATCTTTTACGACGACACCAAGTTCTGATAGTTCGTCACGTATAGAATCAGCACGTGGCCAGTCTTTGTTGGCTCTTGCCTCTGTTCTTTGAGTGAGAAGTTCATCAACTATAGGAGCAAGTTCGACCCGGCGTGGATCTTCCTCTGGTTCTGCAAGGACGTCTTCAGGCGACGGCAATATTCCGAGAATTTGTCCTGCAGTTTCTTCCAACCAATCCTTGGCATAGTTGGCAACTGCACGGGAATCTCCCTCATCGAGTTCCATTGAAAGGATACGTTGCAATTCTTTTGTAGCACCGAGAACTTTTGCAACCGCTTCACGGCTGTTGAAATCGTCATCCATTGCTCGAGCAAAGGCTTCGGCCATCTTTTCGAGAAGACCAAGTGATTTGCATAGTGGATTCATACTTGCGATATCAGCCATTGGCAAATCATGAATTCGTCCCTCTGTACAACCACGAAGAGCTGAAGCATAGACATCGATAATACGGCTGTGATTTCGTTGGGCATCTTTCAAGAGTTGTTCATTCATATCGATAGGTGAACGATAATGTGCATTGACCAAAGCGAATCTCAAAACCATTGGATCAATCTTTTTACGAATCTCTTGAATGGTCCAAAAGTTACCAAGTGATTTACTCATTTTCTCACCATCGATGTTCACAAATCCATTGTGAAGCCAATATCCTGCAAGGGGTGAATGTCCTGTATGACATTCACTTTGGAATATTTCCGCCTCATGGTGAGGGAACCTCAAATCATGGCCTCCACCGTGAATATCAAAGGAGACGCCAAAGTGATCGAGGCTCATTGCACTGCATTCAATATGCCATCCCGGACGGCCTTCTCCCCAAGGAGAGGGCCAAGTAGGTTCGCCTGGCTTAGCTTGTTTCCATAATGCGAAGTCCTTGTGGTCACGTTTTGTTTCACCGGTATCTTGCACTCTTCCTCCTGCCCCTTGCCGAACAGCATCAATTGATTGTCCGGTGAGTTGACCATACTTTTCAGGGGCAGATTCCACGTGGAAATAGACACCGTCCTTAGCAGCATATGCATGGTCTTTCTGAATCAAATCCTCGATGATATGAATCATTGAGTCGACATATTCGGTACATCGCGGATAATGATCTGCTCGAAGAATATTAAGTGAATCCATATCCTCATAATAGGTTTCTATGTTCTTTTCAACCAACACTTTCCAGTCCTCTCCAGATTCGATTGAACGTTTGATAATCTTATCATCGATATCAGTGAAATTCTGAACATAATCAACATCATAGCCTGACGCTTCAAGCCAACGATGTATCAAATCAAAAGCGATGTAACATCGTGCGTGTCCCAAATGACAGAGGTCGTAAACCGTCAC
>QQSG01000118.1:36227-43676 GCA_003602665.1 Candidatus Poseidoniales archaeon | reverse complement strand
ATGGTGTAATCCCTCTCACTTGAAGGTTCATACGCAACGAGGGCTACGCATGGGTGAGACCCATGTTTGATTTCACCTCCAGCGATGGAATTGGGTTTTTTAATCGAAGAATCAAGGACACTCAACTGATCCAAATTTCATGGATATTACCAACAGCATCTGTGATTTTGGCCTCACTGATTCATTACTTTTCAGGAAATTATCGAGACATACCATTCTTCATCTCAGAAACTGACCACCCCGGTTTAGAAGACCATGTCTTTTCTATTGGGCTCTTTTTATCATCAGTCATTCAGGCTTTTGTCTCATTTCGCCTCTATATTTTATTCAAACCAATCGCTTCCCCTAAATTACATCTTTTTGCTCTTCTTTGTGGATTAGCGACCTCTACTCACTTAGCAGTACTCGCATTTGCTACAATGGATCAATACCTTGAGATTCATATTTACACTGCAATGGTCGTTTTCCATGGAGGTTTTGCGTGGGCTTTTGCGACTCATTTCTCGCTGCCTAAATCGAAATCGAAAGGGCGAAAGATTCGACTCTATTCACTTGCCCTTGCATTTACATCTCTCGTGGTCATGAGTGTTTCAATTCGAGATGGAATTAAAGCAGGAGAAGAAGAATTAGGCGTTCACTCATCGGAAATCGGTCTCGAATATCTACAACCCTGGGTGGATGTTGCTGCTCCCGCAGAGTTTCTGCTCTTTTTCGGACTCATCGGATGCTTAGCTTCATTCCGTTGGGACATCGAGGAACACTCCCCCAAGAGTCAAGATTCTCCTGTCGAGCGTTGATAGAGCAACCGTATTGGGATCAATGCCTTGCATACAGGAATCCCTCCAGACATGAACGTTCATTGTCCTGTGAGACAGAATATGTTTGATGCATCCTAGATATTCAAGACCTTCAGTGACAATCTCTTCCTCTATTTGAGGACCCCAGAGTCCAGCAAATAATCCTGAATCAGGTCTTTGAATTAATTCGGGTTGGCCTTGAGCATCTATTTTGAGGAGACATTTTAGTTCAACTGTCNTTTTCTTTTGCTTCTTCGGTTGCGGCAATTCAAGAGCACGTGATGTTCCTTTACAACTTTCACGAACTGGGCACACATCGCACATTGGCTTTCTAGGCCGACATACCAAGGCCCCAAGTTCCATCATCGCTTGATTCCAATCACCTGGATGTTCAGAAACAAGAATTCCATCAGCATATTCCTGAACATCGTTGAAAGATGGATTTTCGTTGTTCGTTTGACGAGCCATGACTCTTCGCACATTCCCATCGACGCAAGCAACTGGATGACTGAAAGCAATCGAAGCAACAGCGGCAGCAGTGTATGGTCCGATTCCAGGCAAGGAAAGCAATTGATCATATGTTGAAGGAAGCACCCCCCCGTAATCTGAAACAACAATCTGAGACAACGCATGAAGTCGTCTTGCCCTTGAATAATATCCTGCACCTTGCCATAAGAAGAGAACCTCATCCACCTCTGATTCAGCCATAGAAGAGGGTGTTGGGAATCGTTCATACAAACGCTTATGATATTCTATACCACGTTCCATTTGTGTTTGTTGAAGAAGAATCTCTGACAGCAAAATGGACCAAGGAGACGGTTTAACTCTCCATGGTAAACTTCGTTGGTTTTTAGTAAACCATTTTAGAAGCGCTTCTTGATTCATTCATTCATCGCTCCCGGATGAGCCCGTGTCAAGTTCACTCAAGATGATTTAGCAGCTTCAATTTTAGCATCATTCGATTTGATTTGCTCCCAAACAAGTTCTGCAATATCCTTTACTTCTATGTTTGAATCAATGGCTGACAATCCATCTGTGACCATGGTCGAACAGAATGGGCATCCAACTGCAACAGTATCTGCTCCAGTCGCTGCAAGTTCCTTCGCTCGGATGATGTTGACTCTGTCATTGCCTTCAGGAACAGATTCCTCCATCCACATCTGAGCACCACCTGCTCCACAACAGAATGAACCACGGCCATGGCGTTCTGCTTCAACATCAACGCCACCGATGATCTCACGTGGAGCATCGTATTCTCCTCCGATTCGTCCAAGATAACATGGGTCGTGGTATGTTACTGAACCATCATGCTTCGGCTCAGGTAGTTTCCCTTCACCTTGAAGATGAGCAATCAATTGAGAGTGATGCATCACTTCGATGTCTTCTCCGCCATAGTCTTTGTATTCCTTACCAAGTGTATGGAAACAGTGAGGACAAGATGCAACGACTTTCTTCACACCAAGTTCATTGAACGTTTCCAGATTTGTTTCTGCAAGCATCTGGAAGAGATATTCATTTCCTGCTCGGCGTGCCGCATCTCCACTGCAACCTTCTTGCATTCCGAGGATACCAACATCCAAACCTGCTTCTTTCATGATTGAAATTGTGTCTCGAGCGACCTTCTTGTTTCGCTCGTCGAAGGAGGCTGCACAGCCAGCGAAGTAGATGTATTCCGCAGGTTCTGCAACCTTGACATCAAGATCAGCAGCCCAATCTCCTCGCTCATGTGATGGCAAACCGTAAGGATTTGAATCCGATTCCAAGTTTTCAATTGTGGCCATGAGTGGCATGATTGTATCTTCAACTGATTCGTCGAATTCCATTCTTTCCATCATGAGGTGACGACGCGCATCTGTAAGTTTGGGTACATGCTCGATGTTGACTGGACATACATCGACACATGCGTGACATGTTGTGCATGCCCAAACCGCCTCTTCACCAAATCGGGCAATGATGTCTTCATCAGGAGTTTCTCCAGCAAGTAATTGAGATGAATGCTCGTTCGCATAATTACGTACATCATGAATAATTTGCATTGGGTTGAGAGACTTTCCAGAGGCATAAGCCGGACAAACGTCTTGACAGCGAGCACAGGATGTACAAGCCCACCCATCGATGAGACTTCTCCATGTGAGTTGTGTAAACGTCGAAGCTCCAAAGGTTTCGAGTTCTAAATCATCCAAGGAGACTGCTGATCCACTTTCATCCATTTCAAGAGGTCTCATTTTTGCCATCGGTTCTGTGTCAAAGAATGCTACGTTTGGCAATGCCATCACAAGGTGCATGTGCTTTGAGAGTGGAATCAAGAAAAGGAACGTGCATATAGCAACCATGTGAGCCCAATAAGCGATGTTAATCGCACCTTGGCTCGGTGAGAACGTATCAGCGACCCATGCACCAATCATTTCCCATGTAGGATCTGGATTCTCACCAGCTTCAACAATATAGGAAGTTACACAGATGGTCATAATCAGAAGCAAAATCACATTTCCTTCAAGTTGAGACTTTCCTTTCAATTTCTCAGGTGTGAAGAGAACCCGTCGGTTCAGAGCAAGGAAACAGCCGAGGAGAGCGCTTGTGTATCCAAGTTCAACCATTCCATTCCAAATGCCATTCAAGAAATCGGGAAGGATGTGTTCACTGAATCGATTTGCTGTTGCAAGATCAAGCATGTCTGAAGAGAGCATCAAAAAGCCCCAGAACATGAGTACGTGCATTGTCCCTGCAACTTTATCTTCCAAGACTTTCTTTTGACCAAGCCAAACAGTAAGCGTTTCTTTGAGCCGCTTGCCCCAAGAATCAAAACGCTTGTCTGGGGCTCCAAGAAGAACCAATCGTGTTGCCTTTTGAACCTGATATGAAAAGAAAGCAATCGACACACCTCCGAGTATCAAAAGGAGGTAATAACCTCTGATTCCCGCGTAGTCAACGTCGAGTGGATGGACCATCATATTCCAACCCAAGTGCATTCAATCCTTCAACCCAACGATTGAAACAATACCAATCCTAATGATTGTGAAACAACTGGGGGAACCATGGTGAAAGCGAGCGCTCCTGGAAAGTGTATTCTTTTCGGAGAGCATGCTGTCGTTTACGGACAGCCTGCAGTCGCATGCAGCATCAATCAACGAATGATCGTCGAACTCGAAGAGGAAACCAAATTCGACTCTTGGCGACTTGATGGAGCGATATTGAATCTTTCAAAGCACCCACATATTCGGTTTCTTAGAGATAAACTATGGCCCGAAGGAAAACATCCACCACTAAAGATTCGAATCCGGGGCACAGTACCTACAGCCTCGGGACTGGGCTCTTCAGCAGCTCTTTCCGTAGCCTTAGTCGCTGGTTTACAACAACTAAGAAATGAAGTACTCAACCCTGAAATGGCAGGTTCATTGTCACACCAAGCCGAAGCATTTGCTCAAGGCGGAAGAGCAAGCCCAATCGATACAACAACTAGCGCCCTTGGGGGATTCATTGTTCTATCCGATACTGTAGAAGAATCGCTTGACCATATTGGTAAGCGAACATTGCACAACCAAGATCATGTCACGACATGGCAATTGCATTCTTTCGAGGCGAAGATTCCCGATGACACATACCTCGTGATTGGCAATACTGGTATTCGTGGTTCAACCTCAAAACAGGTGTCAAAAGTGGCAACATTACTAGCAAAACAACCAGAACGGCAAGTGGAGATTGAAGCGATAGGATCCATTGCTAGAAAAGGCATTGAAGCACTCCGAACAGGAGATATGGAAGCGGTTGGTAAAGCGATGACAGAAAACCACATTGTCCTTCGTTCACTCGGCGTTTCATCCCCTGAATTAGAACAACTCATCAAGGCTGCTGCGCCATCAAGCCTAGGCGTAAAATTGACTGGTGCTGGAGGAGGGGGATGTATGATTGCTCTAACAAGAAATCCAGAAAGAACTGTTGGAGCTATCGAGATGGAAGGTGGGAGGGCATTCATTTCTCCCTTTAATACTCCGGGTGTTCGTATTGAAACCCTCTCATCACAGGATAACAGTGTTCAGTGAACTGTTTTTCTCTGCCATACCACCTACTGCGTTGGAGCCGTCAGTTTATATACCCCGGGCAGAACGATTGTGACATGACCACCGATGAAGAGCGTTTGACAGTAGTCAACGTCGTTGCCAGTACCCGTGTTGCCGAAGAACTTGACCTCCCTGATATTGCGATTCAACTTAATTGCGAGTATGAGCCAGAGCAATTTCCTGGTGTTGTTTACCGAGTTACTGAACCTAAACTAGCAATTCTCATGTTCCGCTCTGGACGTGCAGTTTGTACTGGTGGAAAGAACGAAGACAATATTCACACAGGTATCGATCGAATGATCAACGACCTACGTGCTGCAGGAATTACTACATGGGACGTTGAAGACGTCGAAATTGAAGTTCAAAACATGGTTGCAACATACGCCCTCCATTATCCTGAAGATTATGATGGAAAGGACAAGTTCACTGGAGCAGACCAAGCTGGAGAACCTCGAAAGTTGAACTTGAATAACCTCACTTTCCATCTTCCATTCGACAAAGTTGAATACGAGCCAGAGCAATTCCCTGGATTGATTTACCGCCTTGATTATCCAAAGGTTGTTTGCCTTATCTTCGGCAGCGGAAAGATGGTCATTACCGGCGCACGCCACAAGGATGAGATCTTGGAAGCTGTTGAAATCATCAAGGACGAATTGGCTGACCTGCTCTGAAGATGCAATCGCATCTTTCATGTGCTTGAACACTCAAGGACATACATGGGCGAAGCACGTCTACAAGCAGGCATCCCTCTTCTGCTGGTCCTGCTACTCTTGGGCATGTCCCAAACCTCGTACACATCTGCTTTGATGCTTGAGGACAATAATACAAGCATAAAGCGCGCTGGCACTGACCCTGGAGTCAATGACGTTCCTACTTGGAGAATCGGGGACAAATGGGTCTATTCAGGCACCTTTGATCCTTCAATTCTCATCACTGATACCGGTGTTTCAGCGAACGTCGGTGAGATTAATGGAGATTCAGTTGCTGAAGTAACTGAAATTCTTGAACTCCAAGTTGAAAATGGTTCAGAGTGGGTCTACAAACTACGAATGACTGCGGATTTCGACAAGAGTGGGGTAGAACTCGAGGGATACACAGGGAACGCAGAAATTCAATTCACTCAGACAGAATACCTCAGAGTAAGTGATTTTGCTTCTGTTCGAAACGATTTGGATTTGTACATCAAATTCGTACCGTATGGAATCGGATCGTTAACTCAACTTCTAGGAGACATTACAATCACCAATCTGTACAGCCCCGGCGCTGAAACCTATGACTTTCCAATTCAAAATGGTGAGCGTTGGACGGTATTGACAACTGCATCTGCCACATGGTCTGGACAAAGTGATTACATTACGCCATTCCCTCCTCCGGAGAGCGATACGAATACAACCACTTGGGAAGTGACAAAGGTAGGTCAACCGCGAAATGCGTTTGGCTCTGGTATCTCTTACAGTGGATGTGATTCCTCATATGAGCTCACTTCCTGGAATTCAGATGGTGTTTCAACTGGTTATCGTTGGTATTGCCCTGCTGTCAACAATTTCGCATGGAGGCATTCAGAAGAAGACGTTGGATTGACAATCGATTTCAGATTAAAGCAATACATGCCTGTCGGGGCAACTGGTTCTGAAAGTAACAGTGACCCGGGTACAAGGCCAGAATGCATTGATGTTCAGCCAGAACGAACACTTACTGCCTTAGATACACCGCTCGATGTTTGGGTTTCCCTCAATCCAAGTTGTTTTGGTTCGGTGAATGGAGTAAACGTTGAACTCGATTTCACGGATACTGAAACCAGTTTAGTAACAGGGTCAAACGGTTCAGGAATGGCCTCAATCAACGTTGGTAGTGCTCTTGATTATTCATCAACAAACACAGATTGGGCAAGTCACGGGGTGGTGGCAAAGGCAGGTAATTATGTTGGTTCTACAACGATTACATTGGATGAATATCTCGTTGGACTTGACCTCATCGCTGATGAAGAACGCGCAGTTATTACTCGAAATCGGAGTGGTGAGTTGAGTACTGTTAGTTCCCTATCGGGTTACAATGTACTCCCTGGAGACGAACTTATCGTAGAAGTCGCAGTTGTGAACAAAGGAATCACAGCATCAAGTCCAACTCAGATGCGAATTTATCATCCCGATGGTTCAACCTTCGACCTCGGACTTCCTAGTCTGGGAACCTATGAATCACACAAGGTCGATTTCACATGGACTGTTCCACTTGACAAGAGTGTAGGAGATGTTCCAATTCGATGGGAAGCAGACCCTATGCAAGTTAACACTGCAGATGCTAATTCAGATAACGATCTGGCAGAAATAACTCTCTTTGTAGGGCGTCTCCCTACTGCATTGGCTGAACCAATTGAAGAATTTACCAATGTGCAAACCATCATCAATGCGAGTGGAAGTTTTGATGAAGATGGAGGCGATGTATCTTGCTTATTCAATATCCCATATGATGACGGAACCCGTACATATTCGTATGTGAAAGTGGAATCCATCGATTGTATGCTTAATTTCACCTGGACTGATGATGGAATGTATCCAATCGAAATTACCGTAACGGATGAAGAGCAGGACCAAGCA
>QQSG01000118.1:23251-36203 GCA_003602665.1 Candidatus Poseidoniales archaeon | reverse complement strand
CTCAACAGAGCACCAAACATCGAAGTTGTAAGTGCTAGAACTGAAGTGAAGGTGGAGCATCCAGTCACACTCTATGCTTACGCAAATGACACTGATTCAGAGGATGTTTACCCCGGCGTTGTTGATGTGTATTGGCCAAATGCTGAATGTGAAGAAGGGTATTACACACGGGTTTGTACAACTACAGCCCCTACAGAAGGATGGCACACATTCCTTGCAGTTGGTGTAGATGATGATAGTGCCATGACCTCTGCAAGCATTGACATTCGATTTACCAACATTAACCCGCATGGCCTCTCCGTTACAGTAAGTGAAGATGGAACGCCAATTGCGATGGACGTACAACAAACTTGGCATGTCGAAGAGGATCAAGTGGTTCGTGTCCGAGGACAAGCTCTCGATTCCATTGATGATTTGGAAGGATTAACTCACCGATGGTGGCCAGATGATGCTCAACCAAATCTCATCAAGACCTTCGACGGACGTGTTTCTGAATACGACATGGTATGGGAGACTTCGGGATTACATCGCATGCGCTTGGAAGTCAGTGACTCTGAAGGAGCAAGCAGTGGAACTTACGAACGTTGGGTTAACGTCGCTAACGTGGCTCCCATTGTCATGCCACTGCAAGAGGTGTTACCGATTGCTGAAGGTGAAGAAATTCGCTTAACGGGGAATGCAACAGATACACCTTCTGATTACGATTCATTGGTTCGATGCTGGGACATTGACCCGGGTATTGATTCTAATGACGTAGGGGGTGCTGATGATGATTGTGACGTAATTGGAGATGATTTGGTATGGCACTGGAATACGAGTGGCATGCATACAGTGATCTATCACGTAACGGATGATGATGGCGTTCGAGTGAGCGAAATCATCACGGTTGAAGTGTTGAACATACCTCCAATTGTACGTTACAGAACAATTGATTGCCTTGCTTATGAGAAATGTATTCTCGATGCTACAAGCACTATCGACTCTGCAAATGATCTTGACCAACTCACCATCATTTGGGATTTAGATACATCTACTGATTCCAATGGAGATGGAATCAAGGACAACGATGCAGATGCTGTTGGAAAGCGTGTTGAACATATGTTCAAGCAAACAGGTTCCACAACGATTCGTGTTATCGCTTGGGATGAAAACCCAGAGCGACCGGGTTCGAAAATAATCAACATCGACATAGGACCACCAGACAGAACATTGACCGAAGATATTGGCGCCCTCATGGTGGGAGAAGAAGCAAATCCACTCGCTCAACTTTCCTTACTTCTGATTCTTCTTTTGGGTCTTGGGTACATGACAAGACAACGTAGAAAAGGGGGGCAAGAACGAGCATTAGAGCGTCTTGATGAGCGACAGAATGCAATCTTCGGTGATGAAGAGGTAGGACTCATGCCTCACGAAGTTTCAGCCCGACGAAATAGGCCTCATGATCCTCCAGTGAACAATGCCTTCGATCAAATGGTGGAAAACCATCCAGCGATTCAATCAGGCCCTCCATTACCTGCTTCAGGCCTCCCGGATGGGTGGACAACAGAACAATGGGAACATTATGGCGAACAATGGCTTGAATCCCAATCTCAAGACTCAGGCGCTTGACCTTCAATGAGTATAGCCTAAGTACGAGGAAGTACACATCAAAGCATGGCGAACCGAGCAACCGCAGTCTTTGTCTTGTTCATGCTGATGACAACATCTCTGATGGCATTATCGAAAGAAGCATTCACCCTTGAGGATGAAGAACTTATTGAATCCTCATCAAAATCCACAAGTGCGGCAGAAATTGCAAGCTGGCGTATTGGGGACAAATGGACCTATGAAACCCAATTCGATGTCGCACAACTCATTGCACAGGCAAATGTTTCTGCGACACTCAATACCTTAACAGGAGATACTGTTTACGAAGTTGAAGACATCTTTTTCATCACCATTGATGGTGTTCAAACATTAGCATACAAACTGAAAATCGATGGCGATTTTAGTTCAGGTAATAGCGGGGCAACCCTCGAAGGAACAAGCGGGCGACTCGAAATTGGTTACTCTGGTGAAGACATCATACGTGTCAGGGATCAAGCAGTGATTAATTCTGAATTTGAATTGGATGTGGATTTTGCACCGTTCAATTTAGGCTTCCTCACCCAAAATATTGGAGTCATCAATTTTGACACCTATTATGACCCACCAAAGGAGAGATACGACTTCCCACTTCGAACTGGTGATCAATGGTACATGCCATTCATGTCTGGGACAAGCGTAAGCGGAAGTTCAGATTATTTCGATCCATCAGACTTTGATACAAATGGTGCTGAAAACAACTCATGGCAAGTCACAACGGATGGCATTCCAACTGAAGATGGTCAAACCATCAAATACGAAGGATGCGATGATTCCTACAAAGTAAACGAATGGAATGCAACGGGAGTGAGTTCAGGTTTCAATTGGTATTGCCCTGCTGCTCGCTTCAACTCATGGATTCGCATATCGAATGCTGCAGGATTCACCATTGACTGGCTGCTTAAGGACTATGAACCAGTCGATTCTTTTGGTGTGAACAAGAGAACAAATCCGGGCGATAGAAACGTCGATATCGAAGTAAGTACGCAGTTCGTAGCGACTTTACCTGACTCTATGTCTGAAATTTATGCCACCTATGCCGTCGCTCCAAATAACACGCCTGAAGTAAATAAAAATCTTCAATTGCGTTATGAAATGGCGGGAACCCTACTAAATCCAACGACAGATAGTAATGGTGAAATCGAGGAAACAATCAACGTATCAAATGTTCAAGACGATACCACTGCGAGTGATGATTACACAAGTAACGGAGTCATTGTCTGGGATCCAGTTCAGGAAATCATTGGTGTTGCTACAATCGTCATCGATCTATCCGTTGTTGGAATCGACTTGGTTGCTCAAGAGGATTCTATCATCGTAACGAGGACGCGGGGTGGTGAAATCGCAACATTATCAAAATCAATTGGATATAACGCACTTCCTGGTGACTTGTTGTCCTTCTCTTTACCAGCACAAAACCGTGGAGTTTTGACATCACCATCGACTGAAATGGAAGTCATTGTACCTGGTGGAGAAGCGATTCGACAAGCTGTCCCAAGCATTGATGCATACAGTGAACAACGGATTATTGTTGATTGGACTGTCCCAGAAGGAGCCACAATCGGAAATCAAAGCCTAACATTCACTGTCGACCCTGACCAACTGGTTGCTGGAGATGCAAACAGAAGTAACAACCAAGCCAGTGTTGATATTTTCATTGGACGAACTCCAAACGGGTCAATAAGCATCGAGTCTGGAAAGTATTCGTTTGAAGATGTCTTTATCGATGCACGAGCTTCATTCGACCCTGATGGTGGAGATGTTGAATGCCGATTCGAAATCGAATCACGTGCAGGCCTTATCGATGTCATTACGACACCTGATTGTGCAATGACTTGGAATTGGACTGACGGTGGTGCATGGGAACTAACAACCATTGTCACAGATGATGAATTAGATTCGACAACGCTCGTTAATTACGTGACGGTTCTCAATCGAGCACCGTACATCAACCTCACCCATCCTACTGAGATCGCTGTTGAAACACAGATAACTATCGACGCAACAGACAGTGGCGACATTGACACCATCTCGCCTTCGGGACAACAGGTATCCATCTCTTGGCCGGAACTTAACTGTCTGGAAGGGTTGACTCAACCAACGTGTACCTTCACGCCTATGGAAGAAGGCCCAATTGAAATCAGGGCGATTGCAACGGATGATGATGGCGCTCAAACTGAAATTAATTCCAGCCTAAATGTACTCAACATTGCACCAGATGTTGGTGAAATAGAAGTTTGGATTGCTGGTGTGAACACACCATTTGACGCTAACGGAACTTGGATTCTTGAAGAAGATCAGACAGTGATTCTTCGTGCCCAAGGCTCAGATTCACTTAATGATCGAGACCAACTCATTCTTAATTGGAATCTCAGCGACCTCATGCCTGAGTTGATGGTCTCGACAGATGGTTCAGCTTCTGATGTGGCTACATCTTGGCCAACAACTGGTCAACACGTCATTAGCGTTCGAGCTGTTGATGATGATGGCGCTTCATCAGAACCATCTTTGGCAATGGTAACCATTGAAAACGTAGCACCGACTTTAACCGCTGAGACGAATTTCTTGGATGCTATCAATCGAATTGATGGATTGCCAGTCTTTGAAAATGACATGGTTGTATTCGACGTCACAGGAAGCGATACTGCTTCTGATATGGATACACTTGAAATCTGTTGGGATATTGATGGTACAACGGATAGTGACCTTGATGGAACATTGAATAACGATTGTGATGTTGAAGGCGACCATCTTGAGACCATGTGGGATTCATCTGGATACAGAACAATTACCGCGTGGGTAATGGATGATGACGGAGAAAAAGCATCCCTTTCTGCTGTTGTCAAAGTACAAAACAGAATACCTATTGCAAAGATTACCTATGAAAATGGCTCAATCGATAATCTCGTTGAAGGAGATTCTCTGAACATTACAGCATTTGACACGGTTGATACTGAATCGGATCTTCTGGATATGCTCTACGTGTGGGATTATGAATGGGAAGATACGAATCTGGATGGAGAAGGAATAGGCGATGTTGATGCAACAGGAATTTCAATTTCAATCGAGAATATACCAGCGGGAACATGGACAATCACACTAACAGTGACCGATGACGACTTAGCAACAAGTACGAAGACCATTACAATTTCAGTCGAAGAAAAACCTCCAGAAGGTATTCTAGAAGAATTTAGTGAAGCAATCGGAGTGAGTCAAACCATGTCGATTGTCATTCTTTTGCTCGTAGCCCTTGTGCTTGTGCTTGCATCATTCTTAGCAGTGACACGACGTTCACCATCCGAAGATTTGCTTGAATCAGCAGGTTCAAGCAAAATGTGGGATTCTGCCTCCTTACCAACGTACGGAACACCTGCTGAAACTCCTGCATTCGAGCAAACAGCACAGCCAACTCAGCCAGTTGCTCAACCTTCTTTCGAACAACCTCCTCAACTTAACCAAGGACCACCTTTACCAGCAAGTGGACTTCCTCAGGGATGGACGATGGAACAGTGGG
Source organism: Candidatus Poseidoniales archaeon (assembly GCA_003602665.1). Classification (GTDB taxonomy): domain Archaea; phylum Thermoplasmatota; class Poseidoniia; order Poseidoniales; family Poseidoniaceae; genus MGIIa-L2. The sequence continues at coordinate 31,066 of QQSG01000118.1, read as the reverse complement.
CGTATTATGGCGACCAATACTTGGCAGCAAATCAACCACCAGCACCAGTTGCTCAACCGACACCTTCAATGACTCCAACAAACCAAGACACAACCAGCCTGTCGAGTTTACTTGATGATTTGGATTTGTGACATATATGGGGAATTTATGGCAGTTTTTCGGTTTACCCGATCCAGAAGGCGGCTCGCAACCACCTCCTCAGCAAAAACCAGTCGCTCAACAACAACCCTCATTGGAACAACGAGAAAGCATTCCAGAGCCCATACTTGAAGAGACTCAGGAAACACCGGATTTGATGACGCCTCCTTCTCTCTGGACTGGACCGATCACTCCTGACGGAGAGCCTTTTCATGATCTTTCTTCTATCAAAAAGACCACAAAGATTCGGCCAAAAAGAGCTCTTCGATATGTCAAACCAGATTCGAAATATAGGATTTATACAAATCAAATATCTGATCGAGTCGGTCAAGGTGACACTGTTATTGTAGATCTGAGACCCCTCGTCCACATGGATTCTCATCAGCAAGCATGCCGTCGGGAATTACGCACCATGTGTGAGAGGGTAGGTGTTGCTATTTTTGCCCTCGATGCAGAAGAAAAATTACTACTGATTCCAGGCTGTGACGTGGTCGTTGAAAGAAATAAACACGAACTTGGAATTACTCGGCTTCTTCGAGTTGAATGAGGGATTGAGATGAGTGAGCATCAAAAAGAGAAATTTGCAGGTTCATATCTCGAATTATTTGTTGCCTCTGCTGCCATGTTTCTTTTATTTGCGATCATGCTAACATGGTTGATATTCAAAACACCATATGGATTAATGGATAATCATGAACGATTGAGGACTGTAAATTTCATCTTCATAGTCCAATTTTCCCTAGGACCAATGATCGCAGTATTGGCAGGGATTGCTTTCGACACTTTCCCGTTGGTGTACAATATCCGAACATTCGAACGTACAACGATGCGTCATTTCTTACAACTGAACGTACTTGGACAACTATTCATTTTAGTTGGCGTATTCTCCACGGACTGGGATTTATTAATCGAATTGTCGGGGATAGGTATCGTTCTTCTTTCCCTTTCATTGCTCTCACTAGCCAGCCCTGCAATAGAGGTTTTTAGAACGAAGAACGAAGTTGATGAGGTCGGAGTCTTCTCCTACACACCAGGCATACTGTTGATTATTTGTGGATTCGTTGTTATCGCATCATGGTTCTTTAGAGAGATTGACGGCATGATTGAACTTGGAGTCTCGTTTACAGTAGCCCTCTTCTCATGCATGCAAATTGCAACATGTTTACTCTCACATTTCAACCGTCGATTAGGATGGGAAGTTACAGAACCAAAATCCCTTCAATTCAGATTTGCTTTGTTCTTTTTGATTGCTCTTGCACATATTGTCATTAGTGCATTGCGAGGAAGAGAACTCGTTGAAGAAACTCTCGTCGACATATCCCTGACGATGTTATTCATACTGATGTTCTTTATTATCAACCCGAAAAAGATCCTACAACTATCATTCGGATCGTTGGCAAAACCTCATTCAAGGATGGTCCTAGGAGGATACCTCTTACTTCCTGTTCTAGCTGTTATCTCCGCTGGACCTATTTGGACTGGTCATCAAGGAATTGGATCCATCCAACCAGCACATTGGTTGCTCTTGGCAAGTTCGGGATTCCTCATTGTCTGGGGTTTTGCCTTATTCCTACACGAAGACCACCTACATATTTCCCTAGCAAATCGATCAACTCCATGGATTACTTTCCTTTCGCTCATGGCCGGAGCAGTTCTGATATGTTGGTCTCTCTACGACAAGAATGTCCTAACAACTGGAAAGAACTACGCCCCATTCATTGGTTGGGCTGTAGCTCAAATGGTGGGGATTCTGTCCCTTACGTATCTCCTCGCAAGACATATTTTCTTCCCTGATCAAAACTGGCATCGAGTCCCGATGTTTTACAATCGATTTTCGTCAAAATAATTGGCTTAACTCGTCAAGGTAATCTAGTGACTCTTCTGTAAATCCAAGAACTGTTGATTCTGAACCTTCAACCAAGGTAGCGTGTTTACCCATTAGTCCAGCGAGGTCATATCCACCCGCCTTTCCTTGCCAGGAATTCGATTCAATGAGTTCAATCAAATCATCATCTGAGAAATCACTAAACTCAACTATTGCACATTCAACTGAAGTCTTCCATTTATCCAAGGCATGAACAGATGTAGCTGACCATACTCTATGTCTTCGTCCACGTAGGCGAATAAGCATGCTTGTAGCATGGGATAGGTCTCTTGGTTGGCCAAGAGCAGTATTCTCGTCATCTGGATCTTCAACCAACGTATCTGCAACGACCACGACATCCGCATCGATAGGGAATGAAACGGCTTTCGATTTTCTCAATGAAACCTCGTTAACTTGCTCTGAGACAGGGCCTCTCGGGACACTTTCATCAACGTTTGAAAGTGGTCTTTGCACGACCTGAGAATATCGCTCCTGAAGAATAAGCCCTCGGCGGGTAGATGCTGACGCTAGAAGAATCTGCATAGAGGCGCTAAGCGGGAACAGTTCATCAGATTTTGCAAACGTTTGAAGCGTGAGTTTCAAAGGGCTGATTGTTTTCCTTGAGACGGGGCGCAACAATGGACACCATGAATCGAATACCAACCCACGTTGAAGGATTGGATGAAAACATGCAAGGAGGAATTCCAAAAGGACACATTTGTATTGTCGCAGGTGCCTCTGGAGCCATGAAATCCAGCGTAACATTTTCTGTTCTCTATAATGCAGTTCTCTACGGAGAGACAAGCGGAATTTACGTAACTCTTGAACAAGGAAAGGATTCTCTACGCGCTCACATGTCAAACATGGGCATGAACGTTGATGACCCTCGCGTTAGAAACCGAATTGCGATTATCGATTTATCTGACCTTCGTGTTCAATTAGATGAACAAGGAATGAGCAATCGTGTTGATTGGATGGGACAACTTATCAAACAATTAACCAATTATCGCAAATCCATTGGTTTTGAACTTCTTGTTTTTGATTCTCTTGGTGCATTCTTTACCTTGACGAAAATGGAAAACCCTCGTGATGAAATCTTTAGGCTCTTTGAGGCTGTTCGAAGACTTGAATTGACATCCTTCTTTATCTGTGAAATGACAGGAGAAGACCACAAACAATTCGGAGAATATGGCGTAGAGGACTATCTCTCAGATGGAGTCATTCACCTTGTTATGGATCGAAAAGGCGATGATGTTCAACGTAAACTTGGAATTGTAAAGATGCGCCATACTCGACACGCTTTGGGATACAAGCCGTTTGATTGGAAAGAAAGTGAACAACGATTCACTGTCCTTTGATCATTCAACGGTCACTGATTTCGCCAGATTGCGAGGTCGATCTACATCATTTCCGAGTTTTAACGCCGCATGATATGCAATAAGTTGTGTTGGTAAGACAGTGATGAGTGGAGAAAGCATAGGGTGTGTCTTTGGAACTGAAATATTGATGTCACCTATTTCAGAGATTGAATCTCCTTCTTCGTGGATTAAGATGATACGAGCGCCTCTCGCCTTACACTCATGTATCGCATTGAGAGTTCGATCCTGAACACCGTCGTTCGGAGCGATAACTACAACTGGAGAACCCTGTTCAATTAATGCGATTGGTCCATGTTTCATTTCTCCAGCAGGATAAGCCAGACAAGGAATATAAGCAATTTCCATTAATTTTAGCGCACCTTCTGAAGCGACTGGAGAGGACACTCCACGACCTAAAAAGAGAACATTCTTCGCACCGATGATTGCATCTACGGCCTCAGCAATTGGGCCTTGATCCGCAAGATATGCTTCAATTTTCTTTGGTAGTTCCTTCAATCCCTTTGTAATTTTCTTGCCCTCTGAGAGATTAAGTAATCTACCACGTCCTAATTTAAGTGCAAAAAGCGATAGCGCCCCCACCATATTGGTAAACGCCTTAGTAGAAGCAACCGATTGTTCTGGGCCAGAATGGATGTAGACTCCTTTGCCACATTGCCGTGCAATTGTGGAACCGACGACATTGATGACGCCATGAACATCTGCACCCTTGCGCTGAATTTCTTTGACCGCAGAGAGCGTATCCGCAGTTTCACCAGATTGTGATATTGCAAAATGCATAGCTTTTGGATTAATCACAGGGTCATTCATATTGAATTCGCTAGCAACATGAGAAACAGCAGGAATACGAGCCCATTTTTCAATCAGTAATTGACCGATTTGTGCAGCATGTAATGCCGTCCCACAACCAATAAGTCGAACGTGAGGAATGGATGAAAGAGCCTGAGGTGTTATCTCCAAACCACCAAGATTCGCTGAGCCAGAAGAATGGCGAAGCCTCCCACTGATACAATGTTGCAAGGATTGAGATTGCTCATGGATTTCTTTTAACATAAAGTGAGGATATTCCCCTAGGTCACTAACACCCCATTCCTCGTCCAGTTCGAGAGGATTTGACTCAACCGGCGTTCCCTCAGGAAGCATTATCTCGAAACCATCACGATCAAGGCGAGCAATTTGGCCATCATCAAGAGCAAACATTTCATTTGTGTGTTCTCGAATTGCATGAGGATCACTTGAGATGAACATTTCATCTGAGGAACGGCCAATGATGAGTGGTGACCCATTACGAGCACACAAAATCATATCATAATCTTGGAAGAGAACACAGAGACCCCATGTGCCTCGAACAATACGAAGAACCGAAGCGAGAGCTTCCATAGGCGTCTTACCTTTCTGTAATTCCATAGAAATGAAATGGCAGAATACCTCTGAATCAGTTTCTGAGGAGAGTGTTATTCCTTTACGAATTAGGCGTTTACGTAATGTGTTGGAATTCTGTAGAATTCCATTATGGACGATGGCAACCTTCCCATCTTCGCTTGTGTGCGGGTGAGCGTTCTCTTTTGTCACACCACCGTGAGTTGCCCAACGAGTGTGAGATATGCCAATGGTTCCTTTCATCTTAGGAAGACTTGACGTAAGGTCTGAGATTTTCCCAATCTCTTTGAACGTCTGAAGTGAGCCATTCCGTACGACAATACCGCTTGAATCGTAACCTCTATACTCAAGTCTTAGGAGGCCTTGAACAAGCACTTGTGAAGCATTTTTATCGCCAATATAGCCAAAAATACCACACAAAATAATCACCTAGAGGTTGAATTTTTCGGAGCAGATTGGGCATTCAAGCTGTGAACGCATCATGTCTGTAACTACAAAGTTCGCTTGACATGATGGGCATGTTGCTTCTCTGCGTAATGGAGGGAGTTCAGGCAAAGGAGGCAATGCCGGTAATACCGGTTCTCCATCAAGAGGAACCGTAGGTAAAGGAAGAGGATTGATCTGGCCAGGAACGGGAATTGGCAATGGAGGGTTCTTTGATACAATCTCTGCAATTTCACGCTCATGCTTCCTTTGCATTCTTCTGTTAAGTCGTGCACTCCCATCGCCAGAAGCATTCTTTGCTTCGAGCGTATCAAGAAGAGTAGGTTCTTCCATTTCGATTTCAAATTCTGTCGGGGAAGGGGAAAGTGTCGCAACCAATTCTTCATCCGAATCACCTGAATCTTCTTCTACAGTTACCATGATTGCTACATCAGCATCTTCTAATTCCGGAACTTCGACGTCGTCTTCTTTATGAGATCGCCTCAAGGTAACCACTACGGTTAGGAAAAGGAGAGAAATTACTCCGAGTATTCCAAAGAAGATGAGTTTCTTTGTTCCATCTGAACCTGGTAGAGGTTCGATCAATTGCTCGAAGAATGATTTCGATTCCGAAGGTTCTCTTTCTTCATTAAGTGCGAATTTCTGCATCGAGATACGACCAGTTTCCGATTCAGTAAACAAAATACCATCTTTATCATTGGCAGAGTAGCCGATGAGTTCTCCGTTATTTGCAATCACATTTCCGAGGGCAAAGATTGGGTTTGTACCATCATCTGTAAGTAACCCATAGCGAATTGAACTTCCAAAGACTGTAATTTCATCATAAATTACATCAATGGAATCAGAATGTTGAGAAAATTCAATCCTTGTTGAACCTGGAGCCGGAACCATATGTATTTCTTCGACCCAGTTACCTTTTGTTGCTGTGTGAGAAATTTGTGCTGTTCGGCCTTCACCCTCAACCCAAGCAGCAAAGATCATATCATCGCCGTCAACATTGAGGACACCTAGTTGCGGAGAGGATGCATAATCGCCAACCGATAACTGATATGACCAGTCTGTTTCGCCAAGCATTCCACGTGCATACATGAGACCAACACGATCCTCACCGGATACATCATCCCTCATTTCTTGATAGAGCAAGTGTAACTCACCATCAAGAAGAATACTACTCAAAGGATCACCATCGTTAGGATGAATATCGATGTTTACAAGGTGATTTACAGGCGATGACCAATTCTCCTTGAGGTCTGGATTTGTTGATTGAATGCTAAAAAGAGATGTTGTATCACTCCAAGATCCACCTGTTGAGATGTTACGGTAATATCCTGACAAGACATAAAGCCCATCTTCTTCTGAAAGATCAAGACCCCAATATTGCCCCTCGGAGAGTTTTATAGGAGTAAGGTGATGGTGTACTGGAAGCATTTGGCCAGTTTCAGAGAAAGAAGTCATTGCAACATCGTTGAGTGATGAACCCAACTGATTTTGTACTCTGCTCGTCCAAGCTGCGTGCACAAGACCATCACTTCGTTCGAACACAGTTAGTTCACCTCCCCAATTTGCATCCACCAATGTATCCGTAAGCAACGTCAAATCACTGCTTAGAGATCGCACATGGAGTTCTCCTTTTGTTTCAGTAAACACGAGGGAAGATTTGCCAATCCCTGCAAATGCAACAGGATATTCATCATCAGATAATGAAAGTGGACTTGTCCCCCCTGAAAGGATATCACTTACTGCTACAGTAAATTGGATAGTATCGTAATTTGTATCAACACCATCGCCTAATAACGTTGCTTTATAGCGAACCCCTCCCTTGTCGCCATGTATGTCAGTAAACTTGGCAATTGCATTACCAGATGTAGTAGAAGCACCCGGAATAACAATGATTGTGTCTTGGCCAACAAGTTCCCAGCCACCGATCTCTGAGTTCTTTCGCTCAAGGGTTACATCCAAAGAAATAGCATCGTCTATTCCGAGATTGTCCACACGAACTCTGACTTCATATGGCTCGTTTACAATCGGTACATTTGGAAGTGTAGTGGCCGAACCCGGCAAGAATCTCAATACTGGTTCTGACGGCCTCTCTAGAATTTCATAGGTAAAGGAAAAGACGTTATCATCTATATCCAAATCCCCTTGGACGTTGTTTGGATCGAGTTCGATCGACACCTCATGAGTACCAGCAACTGTTGCCAACCACCATAGCGTAACTTCCACAGATTGCCCCTTTTCTAGAAGCGGTATGAGTCCTTGTGAGGGATAAATTTCAGAATTTTCACCTGGTGCGTTAAGACGAACAAATATGTCGTTGGCATTTTTGTCCCCACCATTAAAAACGTTGAATTTCAGTTCGAGTAAACTTCCAGAGTATACTGTTTCAGCAGGTAATTGTTGATCGAAAATCTCAACCTCACCATTAAATCTCAGTGCGGGTGCAGGGGCGATGTTATCGATGTTAAACGCCCTTGTTGCTGAGGGAGATGACAAACCCGATTTGTTGACCATGCGAATTGAAAGGTCTCTGGAACCATCTTCGATCTCAGTGGTGTCCCATGTGAACTCCCAATCATCCAGGCCATCTTGGCCATTACCACTCTTCCCATTCAA
>QQSG01000118.1:18779-23094 GCA_003602665.1 Candidatus Poseidoniales archaeon | reverse complement strand
CGGATTGAAGGATTTGACTCATTTCCTTCGTCGCCTGTAGCTCGAGCATACACTCGAATGAAGTCATAGTAGGAACTATCAGTATATTCAACCCACGAATCCTCAATCAACACGTCAAGGAACCAATTATCAACAGATCCACTCGCTTCTGTCCAATTCAAAATCATTTTCGGGACGCCTTGCCAATTTGGAGCATACATTCTTTCGAGATATATTTCAACCTTGGAATAATCGACTTCAGTTGTATTAACAGTACCCGAAATACGAGTCGTATCTCCACTTAGAAGCCATGTTCCATTCACTGGGAAACTAACATTTACGTCGCTCGTAGGGGCTCTTATTACCGTGCCACTTGCGCAAACCCTGTCGAGAACCAAATCTATTGCGCATTTTGCATCAATAATTCCAGACCCGTATGTTTCATTCCACTTCTCATCAATGTTAGCATCATAAACTTTCCATTTTTCGTTGCCTTCCAACCAAGTAGGGGTCTCGGATGAAGAGCGTAGGATTTCTTTAACTTTCTCAGGAGTTAACTCAGAGTCTGCTTCAAGCATCAATGCTACGACACCAGATGCTATTGGAGTGGCCATGCTCGTACCTGTTTTCTGATCATAATCATTATCGGCTAAAAGAGACGAACCAGGGAAGGACGGTCCTGTTGCAGCTGTTGCAGAGAAAATGTTTGTGCCATAGGAAGTAATATCTGGTTTTAATTCATCCAACTCATCATCATCACCATCGTCTAATCGAGGTCCATAATTTGAATAATCATCCCACTCGTCATCCTCGCGAGTCACTGTGTTGTAGTCTTTCACTGAACCTATTGTGATTGCACCGTCTGCACTCGCAGGAGAAGGGATGCGATTACTACCGTCATTCCCAACCGCAACGACGCAGATGATTCCTTCATCAGTTGCAGTATTGATTAAGTTGGCTTCAGCACCTGAGCCGTTATCACCTCTATCGCCTGGATTCAACGGAGTACCAATTGAACCAAATGACATTGAGCCAATTTGAATTCCTTTGTAATCACTGTCGATTCCCCAGTCTGTATCTTTGTTATCGATCATCCATTGAATTCCTGCAAGGCTAGCTTGGGAATTTGTCCCTCCTCCATCAGAGAGGACTTTGATGTCAACAAGTCCTGCTCCAGGAGCGGTACCTGTGTGGACCCCTTCTGAACTCCCAGTACCTAAAGCGGATCCCGCAACGTGAGTGCCATGGCCATTGCCATCATCTGGATCGGCTGAACCGTCTTGGACAGGAGTCAGGCTCGTAGCATCAAATCCTCCAAACCATTTTTGATCATTGTACGAATTTGGGTCTTCATCGGGAGCATCATCAGAATCGTCAAAATCATTCAAAGAACGATGCTCATTATCTACACCTGTGTCAAGTACTGCGATAACGACTCCTTCTCCAGTGTATCCTTCATCCCACACAGCGGACGGATAAACATCAGAGAAGCGAGCCTTGGAGGATTTCGATGCTATTTCGTTTGAAGGTGCCATCACATTTTGCATCTCGACAACAACAACTCCATTCAAAAAGTAAATTTCCATTAATGCAGAAACTGGAACCTTATCGACAACAAGGGAGTCTATGCTACGGAGTTCTGAGAACCAAGCACCTTGTTCTTCGCCCACCCAGCCATGTTGATTGAGGACATTCTTGAGTTGCGTAATTTCAGTATCAGTTGGATGCCACGCATAATCAACGACGATAGCAACTGTTTTCTTTCCATCTGCACCGATAATAGCAGTCGGAGAAACTGAATCCATTCCATCAAGAACACGTTGTAATCGATCGTCCATCCCGTTCCAATCTAAATCTGGCCCGTATGAATCCCACCATCCATATTCTTGTGCAGCTGGACGACCATCTCTGACGTATTCCCGTAGAGGACGTTCGCAAATGTCATCGCCACACATGAGTGGCGGTAAGCCATCCACAAGGATTGCAGGCGCATGTGTAATCTCAATAGGAGAATCTACGTTCTCTTGAGAACTTACAAACGCAGTACATGGAACCAATAGCAAGAGAAATACCAACAAAAATGCTGGTGCTCGAGACTGTTGATATCGTAGATTCGACATAATGGCCAAGATAGACCAACACCTCGCCTATTTTGATGCTATCGTTGTAACGTTCAACATTTCATACTGTTTCAGACCGAATTCTAAGGCCAAGAGAGGTGTGATGGTTGTTGGGAACACTGCAATTGCGGCCCATCTTTTCGTTCAACCATTCCTAACGGAGAAGCACATACGGGACAATCACCTGCATCCGCAATATGCTCCATCCAAGCGAGTCGGGTTTCAGCTTCGTCAGACGCTTCTCTGAGTTTCCGGAATGGGTCCTTCAGTCTCTTTGGTAGATCAAACCCTTGTTCAGTCCATGGGTCATCTCTCAATGAAAGATCAACCATGTTCGCTTTTATTCGGTCAAGATGGGCACGAGCATTCCCAAATCCTTTCGGCCCACCGTCAACTACGCCCATGGGATATGGACCCCCCTTTGCAATGAATGGCACAGCTGCGTACGCCAAAACGAATCCTCCAATGTGGGCCATGTGGGCAACTGTTGAATACGTTCCAAGGCCAACTGCTGAGAAGGCCCTTACAAGTTCGAATCCAAAATAAAATAGGGCAATAATTGTCACAGGCCATGGGCGTATCAAAATGAGAGGAAACGGGATTTCGTCTCTTGGCCAACCTGAAAGATACGCGCCTAACAATCCGAAAGCAGCCCCTGATGCTCCCCATGAAGGTGTTGAAGAGTCAATATTGAACAGGACCCAAGCGATAGACCCGCCAAATAAACCAAGGAGATAGACGATAATGAAGCGATTTGTTCCAAGTCTTTGTTCGAGTGGAATCCCAACAAGAGCAATGACCAATACGTTGCCAAGTACGTGCGTTACATCACTTTGACTGTGTAAAAACCCGGCACTAGCGAGTGTATGAAACCAAGTTGGAGAGTCGATTCGAGTCGGAATAAGCATGAAATCGGCCCATACAAACTCAATGTCAATCTCGTAGTTTCTCATTACTACAAACGAATACTGAATAATGTAACCGAGAAGTAAAGCGACTGAAATTCCTAAAGCAACGGGTGTTTTATTTCTAATCGAGTAAATAATTGGGGCAGATACTGCTAGAAACCATATGCTCAACAAAACCCATTCAAGAGGGCCAAATGTTGTCATCAACATGAGCCCCATAAAACTCCCAATCATTCGTTTCTAATGGGTCTTGTCCTGTCGTAGCATTCATTCATAGGGGATGCTTGGCCAAACCATGACCGATGCGTTGCTCACCTTGAACAACGTAACTGTTCGCCGAGGAATGAAGACTGTTTTGTCTCAATTGAATCTCGAAGTTTCACCTGAGCAAGTAATTTTGTTCAATGGAACAAACGGGGAAGGAAAGTCTACGATAATCGAAACAGCAGCAGGTTTGATTCCACTTGAGGCTGGTTCAGTTCATCACCACGGAGAACTCTTAATCGACGAAACAGGCAAAGGCGGCAAACCAGTACACCCGTTTGGACTAACCCTACAAGCAGATGGATGTATGGGGAGTCAACGTATTGAAGAGCACCTCCTCAACACAATGGATCTCGTAGGTTCGAGAGTTGAAATGGATTCAATTCTTGAACGATATAACCTCAAGCATAGAAAGCATGATCTCATTGCACAACTATCTGGCGGTCAACGAAGAAAAGTGGCAATGATTGCTGGAGTCCTACCAGGATTTATCTCATCTGAACCCCGACTTATTTTTCTGGACGAACCAGACTCTGGTTTGGACGAAGCTTCTCGCATGAGTCTTATTGAAGACATTCACTTTCTTAGACAAAAAGGTCATGCTGTTCTTATATCGAGCCATAATAAAGAGTTTGAAGAATGCGCAACTCACCTCTTTAACAATGAAGGAATGATTGAAGCAAATCAAGAATTAACTGCAGAAATTAATCGAGAAGAGATGGCACCTCTGCCTTCGAGAGGATGGATTGCGTTACGTAACGGAGTGGTATCAAATAATCGGACCATGTCAACAATCGCATACAATGGAATCGCTGGTTTTTTGACCTTAGGTATTCTTCTCGCTTTGGTCGATCCAACAAAATTAGACACAGGTACAATTCAAAAATCAGGACTTGTATTGAGTTCAGCATTTGCAGCAGGACTAGTGGGCGATAGCATGGTACATATGCTTCATGAACACCGCTCACTGGCATGGTGGAAAGCACACAAACAGGGCATTCCATCATCGTACATTCATGGAGCAATACTCGGATTTGTGCTTAC
>QQSG01000118.1:6880-18442 GCA_003602665.1 Candidatus Poseidoniales archaeon | reverse complement strand
AAAGCCCCAAGTGTTTCGATTAATGCCTTTGAATCACCCGATGCACAGCGAATCTTCTATTGGCACGTACCTGCTGCTTGGGCTGCATTCATTGCCTTTGGATTTCTTTTTGTAGGTTCAGCGATGTGGTTCTTCAAACGCTCAAATCTTGGATGGAGAATGCACGTAGCAGGAGCTGAAGCGGGATTAGCAACTGGACTTATGACAGTATGGAGTGGGATGGTTTGGGGCGCTGCAGAATGGGGTGTCCCTTGGGATTGGACCGATGTACGACTCAACACCTTTGGATTACTTACGTTCCTCGCCCTTTTCTTGGTCCTAGGGCGCCAATCACAGCCTGATGGAGTTGAGACAAGAGATACGTTTTCCACGTTTGGATTATACGGATTTGTCCTCGTACCAGTTACATATGTTGCGACGAGATTATGGCAAATCAGGCATCCAGGCCCAGTCGTTGGAGGGGACGATGGGGGGAGCCTCGCTGGAGAAATGGCGGTCATCCTCGTTATTGGAGCAATTTCCTTTACAATTTTCATCATCGGCCACATCCTCATGAGCATGAGAATAACATCTCTTGAACAACGGCTTGAAAGGATTCAAAAGTCAATGGATAAGGTGTGATTACAATGGCAGAAGGAATGACCTACCTCGCAGTTGCGTATATGGGAATGCTGTTTGGCATTGGGATATGGACGTGGACTGTTTTTGCCCGGAGCAAGGACTTGGAGCAACGAATCCATGCAATTGAGCAGATTCATACTGAAAACGAAGAATGAGGCGATGTTGTGGCGAAAGGACTCGGCGGCGATTTTTGTCTCATTTGTGGTAGCGATCCACCTCTCTATGCCGACCGAATGTGTGAACCCTGTACAAGAGCTCGCACACGTATTGCAGAGGTCCCAGAAAATACAAACTTCACCCGATGTGCACGATGCGGCCTCATTGACATGCATGGCCGTTGGGTCGATGTACCTGAAGACAAATTGTGGGATGAACTCATTCAACGAAACGTTGCCTTCCATGAGCGTGCAGAAGAAATAGGGCTGGCTTGTCAATCTCAAACGGTTTCGGATCGACACACACTTCTCCACCTCCAAATTGAAGGAGTAATTGATGAATTACTGTATCGTGATGAATTTACAATGCGAGCAAGAATGTCCAATGGAGTCTGCTTAACATGCACGCGTCGAGCAGGAAATTACTTCGAAGCAACCGTACAATTGCGTTCAACTGGACGCCGACTTGAAGAAGAAGAACTCAACACCTTACGAGCAAGTTTGGACCATGTTATTGAAAATTTAAGTGACGATCCGATGTTTTTTATCACAAGTGAAGGCTCTGTCACAGGGGGCTATGATGTAGTCCTAGGCTCAAAGGGACTTGCTCGATCATGGGGCCGGCATTTAACAGATAACTGGGGTGGACAAGTCGGAGAAACCAACACAACTGTTGGACGCAAAGACGGAGTCGATGTCACTCGATTGACACTTCTTTATCGAAAACCAGGTTATGATTTGGGTGATGTCGTTCGGTGGAGAGGCGATTATTGGAGACCGAGTTCTTGGTCAAAAGATGGTGCAATCATGGAACGTATCGCCAGACAGGAGCGTACTGGCGCTACTTGGAGAGATTTAGATAATGTTCTAGTCATAGCACAAATGAAAAATCACCTCACAGTTGATGTACTCAACAAAGATGAATCTGTTGCAGAATTCCTTAACCCTGAGACTTGGAAAATGACTTCAGTTCGCCTCCCTTGGGATTATGATGGAGCCTCGACGCTACGGTTAGCAAATGTAGAAGGGGAATTCTTAGCGCTTCATGATATGGCACTCGACCATGCGAATTGATAGGAGCCCCTATGAAGGGCTAGCCTTTCAAACAGTCATGGACGAAGATTCGATTGACATCGAAAGTCTCCTAAAGAGCCTTGATACACAAGGCATGGCTGGTTTCACTGAGTCCTTCTTCACCGATTTTGAAAAAGGTATGAACGCAGTAACTCATGAGCACCTTCCTTGGCTTTCAGAACTCAAAAAGCAATCATGGAATGGAGTCTTGTGTCTGGGGATGGGTGGTTCTGCAGCAGGAGGAGATTTCCTCTCAACACTTTCAAATCAAGAGGGGGCAACTCCTTTCATAACACACAGAGATTACACTATTCCATCTTGGTGGAATACTTCTTGGTTGGTTCTTGCAACATCACACAGCGGCAATACCGAAGAGACGTTACATGCTACTGAAACGGCATTAAAGCAAGGAGCTACAGTCATCGTTATTGCAACTGGTGGAATCCTTGCAGGTTTGTGTGAACTCTATGAAAATTGTTTCTTGATCCCCTCGATTGGAGGACAGCCCCCTCGGACTGCATTCGGCCATTTGTTTTCTCGTCAACTTGCCTGTATGCAGTATCTTGGCCTTCTACCGCAACAGAATCAGGATGAATATGATTCAATGATGGTTCGTCTTCATTATGCATCCGATTCGAACGATTTTCGAAAGGAAGAAGGAAGTGACATACTCGCATTAGCACAAGCCCTTTCAACACAGACACTGGCATTATTGGGCCCTCAGGAATTGAATCCAGTCCTGATTCGGTTCAAGAATCAGATCAATGAAAATTCAGCCCGATTCGCTCGAATTGGAGCAGTTCCGGAAATGAATCACAACGAAATTGTGGCATGGGGGGGCATTGGAGAAGATGGGGACCCGGCCAGAGAAGAACAAGCAATTCTCTTCATGACATGGGATGGAATGTCACCTCAAGTAAGAAAGCGTGTGGATTGGATGATTGAGCATACCTCAACCGACTATGCGTGGCGAGTTCATGGTGAAGGGACCTCTTTGCTTGAAGCAATGCTCCATCATTGTATCGTCATGGATTGGCTGACAATTGCACTTGCATTAATTCACGGAAAAGACCCTTCCGCAATTGCTCCAATCCAAGCACTGAAAGGCTTTTTGGCAAATTAAACTAATACAGCATTCCAAGAATGTTCCTTGGATCTGGGTAATCAAGCAGCGCTTGAATACGATTTTCGGGCGTGACGACACCCGGTAAATCTGCATGTTTAGGCTCGATTAAACTGAGTTGGATATGTACATGAGGAGGCCAGCCTCCGTTCTCATCTTCATCACCCATTTTACCTATCTCTTGGCCTTTTAGAATCTGATCACCAATTTTCAATCCTTGTAATGATTCTCGCGAGAGATGCCCATGGAGCACCCATAATGAGGTTTGAATTCCATCGATTTGAATAGAGTGTTCTGTGATAATTGTTGGTCCATAGGAGCCTTCTTCATCATTATCTGCAAAAGAATGAATCAAACCATCTTGAAAGGCGTGAAGAGGAGTTTGAGCAGGGGCCCCAATGTCTAGACCAACATGGATCGTTCGTTCTCCACCGAACAGTTCTTGAGTGTACATGCCCTTTCTGTTTTCGTCATACCGTCCAATTGTGACATCATATGGATTGGCCCAATCTGTTTGAGGGCGTTGCAGATTCAATACCCAATAATGTTCAGGAAGAGAGACGATTGGATGAAAGATGTTCTTTCCAGTGCCTGCAAGGTCGGAACATCCCCACATGATTCTAAGACAGGCTTGACACCTATGAATTCATGGATGATATTGATGACCCATTAGATGTAGGCATAATCCATGTGGGCGGCATTCTGTCTTATTGTCCTCGCATCAATACCACCTGGATTAGCATTAACTCGTATTCTCGATGGGGCTGCAGATACCTTTCGGAAATCCCTTCTTTGCTTGCCCCTTGGTTTGCTTGTACTCTATGGAACATCTGGTATGTTATTTGTTCTTCAGGCTTGGAACTTTATCTCAGTGACGGTTTCTATTCTATTGGTAAACATATGCTCCATCCTCTTTTTACAAAAGAAAATCCGTATCAAAAAGACTCAACATAGCCATTGGCAACGACTCGAGGCTGCAATGCATGGTCTCGTTCTTTCTGAATCTGAACCAGAGCTTGAGGAGGAAGTCCAAGCCCAACGTTGGTTTCAGCAACAACGTAACCCAATGCTTCAAATCGCTGCTGGTTTCTTTTGTGCAATGACTTTACTACCATTATTACTCATCGAACGACCATTTGGAGTTGATTGGGTTGGATTTGGAACACTTGCTGCGAATGTTCAATCAACAGGATCATTTGACCTACCGAGTCCAAATTCCGGAGTTTGGACGTATCCACCCGCCTTTCCAAGTCTCCTCGCATGGTTATCAGAAATTTCTGGCACCTCTATTGAGCATACTGCAATGATTCTTGGACATATATCCCTGCTTGCCATATTGCTGGGAATTTGGGGAAGCATGGACAGATTAGGAGCAGGGGCTTCATCCGTCTTAGCAATGGGTGGATCGCTTGCCCTTTTCGCTAAAATTTTCGATTCTGGCTATCCATCAGTAGCAAGTCAACTTGGGCTCATCGTGGGATTACTCGTTGTATTTCGACCATACCATCAATCACTTCGAGCCCATATTATCGCCTTCATTTCAACCGCCGGGTTTACTGTGCTCATCCATCCAACTGGTGCCATTTACCTTGCAGGTATGTTGCTAGCGAGTATCCTGATGAGAACGAGCATGGATGAGGAAGAACAAGATCGAAGTAAGCACGTTTTCTTTTCATCAATTATTATCATGAGCGTTATGTTCATCATCGCCTTGATTTTCTTTGCACCAAGGATGTTGGAAGAGCCAGTATTTGCTGAATACGGTTGGCAAGGAGGCAAACCATTGCTGATGTATAATGGGCCATTGATGTTGTTAGCAAGTTATGGTTTATGGCTCGGGAGAAAATCCAAAGAGATACGACTGCTTGGTTTGTGGTTGAGTTCGTTATGGATTCTTTCATTTGTTCATCTCATCGATGGTTTTACAGATATCCAGATACTCAGTCTACTCTCATACACTCTCTATTCGATGGCCTTGCATGCATATCACATCCCACTAGCACTGATCGTTGGACTCATTGCAAGTCGTTCCACGTCTCTTACCAGTGTAGATGGAGAGAGAGCATGGCTTAATCGGGATATGGACCCTTACTACAAACCAATCATTTCTGCTATGTGCCTTAGTGCTTTGATTTTAGGTTCGATTTTAACCGCAGGATTATTTGTTCAACTCTCCCAACATGAAGAACTCCATGCATCTACATCTGGTGATGAAAAACTCCGATTGTGGCTTGAAAGGAATCCTCCAGAGGAGATCATTTATTCAGAAAATATTCATTGGGGGCACACATATTCCTTTGCTACGAACATTGAGACGACGAGTATACCAACACTCGGTCTACTCACACTCGATGACGAAATTCAACAGGCTGCAACGGCCGCAATTCGGAATGACGACATCAATCGTCTCCGCGAATTGGGTATCGGTTACGCTGTATCGAGTCCAATCGGAAGCTTAGCCCCGTATCTTGCCTCCTCACCTCATTGGTCTGTTGAGAAAAGTTACGATGGTGCTCGTTACTGGAAATTGTATGATGCCCCATCTCCAGAACGCGTAGCAGTTGTTTC
Organism: Candidatus Poseidoniales archaeon; assembly: GCA_003602665.1. GTDB lineage: Archaea > Thermoplasmatota > Poseidoniia > Poseidoniales > Poseidoniaceae > MGIIa-L2. The sequence continues at coordinate 12,901 of QQSG01000118.1, read as the reverse complement.
AAATTTATCCCAAACGCCGTGTGTTGACGCAAGTGGATGCGAACTGAAGAAAGATCCATGGAGAAATCATCGATACAGCGACCTCCTTTCACTTGGTGAACAACGAATGGTGATTACGAAAGAGGGGCGAATTGAATGGAATGAAGCCATTAATGACCCTGGTCTTAGAGGTAGATACAATGTTTGCCTTCTCTATGAGCAAATTGGCACTCAACTTGATTATGCGATTAACTTCAATCAGGTTTCTATTTCACCAGAAGATAAAAGTGGATGGCGATACGAGTGTACAACACTTCAATTCGATGAGAAACTCAACATTTCAATCAACCTTGAAAATGATGGCCAGTGGTGGATTAATCCGCTCGGTTTTTCTGGTCGAAGCGATCAAATCATTGATTCAACGGGTTTGAGAATTCATCATTTCGAGGTCTCGAAGGCTGAATGAGCGAAGGAACCAAAAACAATCAAATGAGGCTAAGACTGTGAAGGAACTGATGATTCTCTTGCCAGTCCTCAATGAAGAGGATGGATTAGATAGTGTCCTGAGCGCAATTCCTTACCAATCACTGAGAGAGATTGGCTGGTCTCCCAACGTCGTTATTGTTGATGGAAATAGTTCGGATAATTCAAGGCAAATTGGAGAGAACTCTGGTTGCAAAGTTCTCGTACAGCCAACCAAGGGCAAAGGTGAAGCCATTCGTGTTGGCTTCGAGTATGCCATCAAGAACGATTTTGATGCCGTAGTCATGTTTGATGCTGATCGCACATACCATCCAGATGACATGCTGGATATGCTCCCATTACTCAAAAAGGGGCAAATTATTGTTGGAAATCGACTAACAAATCAAATGCATCCACACGCGATGACAACACAAAACTGGATAGGAAATCACCTCCTCACATGGTCCGCAGTCATGTTATTTGGATTGGAAATTCATGATGTATGCAGCGGATACTGGGTCTTTGACAAAGCAGCACTCAACCAAATGAATCTCAACAGTATGGACTTTGAAATTGAAGCCGAAATGTATGCGGAATGTGCAGTTGCAAATATCCAACTCCGAAACCATCCTGTCCAATACCAACCTCGAATTGGAGAACCGAAACTCGGTTCGGTAAGGGATGGATCTTCGATTTTGAAGAAACTCATCATCCGCCGATTATTCCCCCGTCCTGTGGATGCTGAACTGGGAAGAGGAAAGTTATCGCTTCATCCCAATCAGTAAGTCATAGGAAACCAAACCGTAATTGTGGGAATCAGTAGATGCAGTTGGATCAGGATTGTCTCCTTCAACAAATAACCCTTCAGATTTAACATAGACAACCCGTTTCACACACATTCGAGAAGTGTGTGTAGGATCGTTGAATACCACTACGTCTCCGACGTTAATTGCCTGGTTGGAATAAGGCACCGCTTGGAAAGTGTCTCCATCCCTTAGTGTTGGCCACATGCTGTCGCCAACGACGACTACAGCAATGGTATCCAAGCCTAAAACCTCAACTTGCACGAATCCAAGAGACTTCTCGTCCCTTCACGGACCAGAACATCTTGTGAATGTTCTCAACTGCATCCATGAGTTCTTGAGCGTGTTGTTCCGAGACTTCGACCTTACATGCTGAGCAAAGTTTTGCTGCTTGCCAGAAGGTGTTGTGGAGGTCAGGGTTTGCTTCGAGGTGTTGTGGCTTGAAGAAATCAGTCCAGAGAACAAGAAGTTCATCCTTACATGTTTGTGCTTCTTCTTCTTTAATTGCAGCGTATCTGCTCATTGTATTGATGTAGGATGCTGATCCAGAATCAGCATCACTTTCACTTAGAGCAACCATTTTCTTGGTCATTGATTGAACTGCTTCAGCCGCAACACGGGCACTCGCAGGGTCGTAGACGCCGCATGGGCCGTCACAGTGGGCAAAAGCTTGGATGGTGGTTTTGTTCTCCATGGTCTTGCGTTAGAAAAGAAGCATTTGAAGATATGCTTTCTCATCTCAACGGTGAGCAAGGGACTAAAACTCCCATCCTTTGGAACCAACATGCCTTCGGCACGTGTTGCAATCCTGGGTGCAGGCGGATTCGTCTCACAACGCATGCAACAACGACTTGCAAACCATCCTTGGTTCGACTTAGTTGCCGTAGCAGGGCGAGATAGTGGACAAATGCTCGCCACAGTTCCTTGGAGACTCAAACACAGAAAACCCAAGGCATTGGACAATATCTCTGAACCAATACTTGACGTGCATTCTCCTGAACTTCATCACATACTGAAGGCTCTTGGAGTAACCATTGTTTTCAGTGCGTTACCAAGTGGTCCTGCCCGTACCATTGAAGCCCTCTTGTCGAGGAATGGTTTAGTCGTATTTTCCAACGCAAGTGCCTACAGGATGGATTTTGAGGTTCCTCTCACCGTTGCAGATGTGAATCCGGAGTCACTCAAACAGTGGCCGGGGAAACTTGGTTTACTTGCCTGTGCTACAAATTGCACACTCATCCCAGTACTCCATCCACTTCACATTATTGCGAAGCATCATCGAGTAACACAAGTCAAGGTACGAAGTGAACAAGCCTTGTCGGGAGCAGGTTGGACACTTTTGCTAGATGACGAGAAAAAGGAAGCTGCTATTGGCAAGGAAATAGAAGGTGAAGCAGAGAAGTTAATCGAAGAGGCTGAACGAATTCTTCAAATCAACGCTGAGTGGGATGTTGTGTGTAAGCGAGTCAATGCTGAAGAAGGACATATCGTGAATGTTGAACTGAGACTCGAACAAAACGTAACTCTTGAAGAAATGAAGTCACTCCTTCTCACTGAAAAATACACTCACTTGAGACAACTTCCGAGTGCTCCCTCCTCGCCGATCATTGTCCTAGAAGAATCACCAACAAGAGCAAAACATCTCTGGGGTTCATTTCAGAGTTTAGATCCAAATCCTTCAGAACATTTGGTTGCAGGAATGGAAACAATTGTCCACATAGAGGCTGTTGAAGGCTCTGTTATCAAATTCAAAGCACTTTCACACAACACCATTCGTGGAGCAGCGGGAGGAGTTGTCCTATTGGCAGAACTTGCTCTTGCTGAAGGCCATATTCCATCAGTAGACATAAATCCAAGCGATGTATCATCGGAGCGGTGAGGGCATGGGCATAACTGCAATGATTCCAAACATGACCATCGATGGTCTTCAATCTGAAGCTACAAAACGTTGGGGAGATATCTATGATAATGAAGCAACTCGTATGCAAATTATGTTGATTTGTCCTCGACGAGAGCGGAAGATTTTGGAATTGCATGGAGACATGGTGGAACACGGCCAACCCGTTATTGGTGTCTTTCATCGACCAAGAGCAGAGGCACGACTCTTGCAGGAACAGGGCCTCGACCCTCGAGATGCATCGTTCCAATTCCTCGACCTCGCAACAAGTGATTTGGGGCCATGGATGCAACATCTCGTTACAACAGAGAAGTGGGTTCGTGCATCGATAACAATTCAGCCCGTACCATTCTCAGTCGATGTACCTGCGCAGAGAGGATTTGAAAACATCAATATGCTTTGCTTCCGACATCCAGATCTTCCAGCGATCGAACGCTACTACCTGCCATTCCCACCCTCCTCAGTTCCAAACAAGTGTTTCGTAAGTCTTCCAAGAAAGCAAGCTGCAGAATTTGCACGCCAACAGGCAGAGGTTCTCGGTGTTGGCCGAGCGGCTGAACCCGCAACTCCAGAACCAGTTGTTCAAGAAGAACAAGCAGAAATCGCACCACCTGAAATTGTTATGGAATCTGATGTAGTTATTGAGAAGCATGCATCTGTACCTCTCCCATCAATTGATGATGGATCTTCTGATGAACCACAAAATGTAGAAGATGCGATAACAAAAGCCACCGATACAGGATTCGGAGAAATGCAAGCCGCTGGAGAAGAATTGGATTCCATTGAAGAACCCGTTGAACCTGTTGTCGAAACCGTTCCACTTCCATCTGTGTCAGTCGAAGAACAACCTCAACAATCGGAGATTGAAATCGAATTTAGAGCACTCGTGGCAGAACTTCTCGCCAGCGGAATTGAACCGAGTGAAATGATGGATGATCCACGTTGGAACAACATCAATGAGCGGGCGACTGCCGTTGGGTTTGAAACATGGCCTGTGTTTTTGCAACTCACTTCAATGGGCTAAACAATTCTGAATGAGTGAAAGATTGATAATTGTCAGCATACAGGAAAGGACGGTGAAGAAATGGGTTTTTGCGTAACATGTGGACAATCACAGAACGATGGAACACGCTTTTGCCGATTCTGTGGCGGCCAACAACCAGGCGAACAACTCATTGCAAGACTCAGAATCGAGGCTGAACAAATCCGCCAAATTGCTCTGATGATCAGTAATCAACAGGCTATGCAACAAGCAGAATATGCCGCACGCATGCAACAACAACAGCAATTCAATCAACAGAACTTCGGTCAACAACAGCGACGTTGGTGAAGTTATGCGCCAGCGGCATCTTGCGATGCGACTCTCTTCTCTCAAGCCACACCCTTGTCATTCAGTTGAACTTGAGCAGTATCCAACAGAAGGAAATCTTGCTGCAGCATGGCTTACTAAGATACATCTAGGTGATTCGTTTGAAGGAAAACACGTCCTTGATTTAGGTGCCGGAAATGGTGTTCTTGGCATCGGTGCTGCATTTCTTGGAGCAAAAGAAGTTACGATGGTCGAATGCGACAAAACTGCGATTGATGTAATCGATGAAAATATCAATGAAGTCGACGGGAATGAATTCCTGAAAACAATTCACCATCGCGTTGATGGTACTGCTATCGAACTCGATTCAACAGTTGATATTGCAATCATGAATCCCCCTTGGGGAGTTCAAACGAAGTTTGCTGATCGGGCTTTTTTTGAGACATTATTCGCCATGAACATTCCGCTAATTCATTTCATCCACAGCATCGATGCAGAACATTTGACTGCACTTGCAAAATCAAACGGATACGCATTGCATTCCATTTATCAGACCGATTTCCGATTACCTGCAGCCTATGCACATCATAAGCAACAACAGGGTTCAACTCGCATTCGATGCTATCGTCTTGAGCATTTGAAGTGAAGCAAACTCATGTGATGGGTTGAAAAGGGGGCGAGCCTCGCAATAAACCAGCACAAGGCTTCGCATCTGCGAGGAAACCGTGCTACGAGATGATTAAAATGACGACGAGCCTCGTCACCCCAGGGACAAAAGTAGCAAACGTCGGCGACGTAGAAGCTGGCGAAGGAACAATGGTTATCGACGATTCTATCGTATCAACAACCGTTGGCCAAATGAACATCAATGATGGCATAGTCAGCGTACAAGCCGGAAAAGAGATTGTCGATATCGCTATCGGCGATACTGTCATCTGTCAATTTGAAAAACTTCAAGAAAAAGGCGGAGAAGCACGAATTCTTGTCGTTGAAGGTAAAAAAGGCTCAATTCTTCCAAGTCAATTGCAAGGACATTTCCATGTCACTCGTCTTGCCGATCGATTCCTTCACACCGTAGCCGACGCTGTTCGCCGCAGAGATGTAGCTCGAGCTGTTGTCACAGAGGTAACTCCAGTCGTTCGTATTGACTTTAGAGAACGTGATGATTGCGGTATTCTTCACGCTATTTGTCCTTCATGTGGAGACACACTCGTTGCAGAAGTCAACGGTGATTGGAATGTCGCTTGTCCTTCCTGCAAGTACCAGAGTTATCGTGCATTAGCAGACAACTTCGGGGCGGGTTGGGCAGAACTTGAGCAAGGTGCATCCGAACTCAACCTATCAGGAAAGCGATGGGGAAGAGAAGCTGAAGCACTCTTTGCTCATGGCCCATCAGGTCGTGCAACATACATTGCTGCGGACGTACGAGAAGATGGAAGAGAACGTACATATTTCCGATTCGAAGGGCAGGGTGGCGGACAGGGACGCAGACAAAAAGCAGCACCTGGATGTCGCTTATTTGTTGGAGGCCTACCCCGAGAAGTCGATACTGAAAAACTCAGAGAGATGTT
>QQSG01000118.1:4270-6873 GCA_003602665.1 Candidatus Poseidoniales archaeon | reverse complement strand
CATGGAGACATGACCGATTGTATTGTTATGACCGATGATTCTGGAGCGTCCAGAGGATTTGGATTCGTTACATTCACTGCTAAGCCGCAAGCCGAAGCCGCTATCTCTGCTCTCGACGGACAAAAGATCAACGGCCGAAGAATCGGTGTACGAGATGCTGATAACAAAGAGAAGAAAACATCTGGTCCTCCAAAGGGACTCAAACTCTATGTTGGAAATCTACCATTCGATGCAGATGAGAAGGTTGTTACTGAATTCTTTGGTGACAATGCAACCATCAACGAAGTGGCAATCGCTACGGATAAGGGCGGAAAACCGAAAGGATTTGCATTCGTCTTTGTATCCGAGAAGGACAATGGTGAAGCAATTGTCAAAGCCCTCAACGGTACTGAACTCAATGGTCGCAGAATCAAGGTCGATATTTCTCAGAGTGGCGGTAAAAAGCGTTCCAAAGGCGGCGGTGGCAACAAAGATGGAAAATCATCACGTGAGCTCCGAGCAATGGCTGAAGAAGAAGGCCGCCCAAAGAAGCGCCGTCCTCGACGTCGTGACTGAATTTAAGCAGGAACATCGTCTCATTGAGACATAAGGCTATGAGGCATAAGCCGTAGCCAACTCATGGTTGAGAGCAAGGACCCTTATTGGCTTGTTCTCGATGGATATGAAGACGAGCCAGCAGCGTTTGGAGTGCCTCCATATGTTGGTTTCCACATTCGTTACGTATGCGGTGTTCTAGAAGAGCATCAACTCAATTATGAATACATTACAATCGATCAGTGGAGACAATCTCAAGAAAAGATGGACTTGTTATCCGAATCAAGTCTGCTAGGAGTCATCTGTATAGCTGGTGCAGTCGTTCCAGGAAGGTATTTACGCGGGACGCCAATTTCACAACGCGAATCGACTGAATTTATTCGACAATTACCGCACGGAATACCTGCATTATTTGGGGGCTGGGCTGTACGGGGTTGGAAGCAACAAGGATGGCTACCTCTTCGAAGCAATCTCTTCTTAGCTGTTCAAGATACAGATGCCACACTCAATACTTTTCTTTCAACAGGTAAATGGAAACACACTCGACGAACTGCTGAAGAGTGGACCAGTTGGGCACATCATGGTGCGCAAAGCAAAGCAACCACACATCATCCTGACCTTGGAACTCCAGAAAAGAAAGGTCCCCTAACCTATGAAGTCGAAGTCTACCAAGGATGCGTTCGTTACAAGCGAGGATGTAAGTTTTGTATTGAACCGAAAAAGGGTATTCCAATTTGGAGAACTCCTGAAGACATCATTGGCGAGGTCAAACTTGCACTTGATTCAGGAGTCCAACACGTCCGCCTTGGGGGAATGACTGACACCTATACCTACATGGCAGAAGGGGTAAAGGAACTTGAATATCCTGTTCCAAATCCTGAACCTATTGCACGGTTGCTTCATGGCCTACGAGAGGATGACCGGCTTGATATCTTGCATACTGACAACGGTAACCCGTCCATCATCGCCGAGAATATTGAACCGTCTGAAGAGATTACAAAGACTCTCGTTGAAACACTCTCTGATGGAGCAGTCTTGTCATTTGGTCTTGAATCTGCAGACCCAAGTGTTCACGAAGCAAATTGGTTAAATTGTGACCCTAGTCAACTCAAATCAGCAATACGACTCATCAATAAATACGGTAAGGAGCGAGGAGCAAGAGGCCTGCCAAAACTCTTACCAGGTCTAAATTTCATTGCTGGTTTGAACGGAGAAAGTCGAGAATCTTATTCCATGAACATGGATTTGTTGACTGATCTTCGAAGTGAAGGTCTTCTTTTACGGCGAATAAACATTCGACAAGTTGAGGGAGAAGGATTCCAAGAAATTCCACATGATGCATTTCATGAATTTAAAGCGCAAGTTAGAGAGACCATCGATCGCCCATTGCTCGAAGAATTATTTCCTCTTGGCCAACGGCTAAACGATGTTCATTGGGAAACACATGATGGGCGTACAAGACTCCCAATCCATCAAACCCCGGCCCATACAGACAAAGCAGTCCATGGTAACGCTGGGCTCACATTTGGACGTCAAATTGGGGCGTATCCGATCCTTATTGGCGTTCCATACCACATCCCTCTCGATACCTCATCCGATATTCTAGTCACTGCTCATGGTGCACGTTCGATTACGGGCGTGGAGGTTGGGCTTCGGATTCAAGATGCTTCTCAAAAACAACTCGAAGCAATTCCTGGTATCGGGAAGAAAACAGCATGGAACCTCGTTAGTTCTCGAGCTAAGTTACTAAGAAAACAAGATGAAGTATCATTGCATGAAGTCTTCAAAGCCTCAAACACTGAACTAACGGATGCCATCAAGAATGTACTGAGTGACTCGGAACTTCAATGAAGGTATGTCGTAAGGAAGAACCATGGCGACATGGATTATTACTGGAGGTAACCGAGGAATTGGCAAGGAATTTATTCACCAATTGCTCTCAAAAAATCACACAATCATTACCGGTGTGCGAAATCCGAAACAAATGGATATTGATCACGAACTTCTTTCAATTTTCAAGCTTGATGTTTCTGATTCACAGTCAGTCGTTGAATTTGCTCAATCGGTTT
>QQSG01000118.1:3496-4069 GCA_003602665.1 Candidatus Poseidoniales archaeon | reverse complement strand
TAATGGGCTCAATCGATGATTGTCTTAGTGGTAGATCCTATGCATATCGTACAAGTAAAACGGGATTGAATATGATTACAAAAATCCTATCTGTTGAAGGGAGAGATACAGATGTCTCAGTCTCCTGCTACCATCCTGGATGGGTTCAAACAGACATGGGTGGTGAACGCGCTCCCGTGCAAGCACATGAATCAGTTGAAGGGTTAATCGGATTGATAGAGATGCAAGATGGGGAGCGAAGTGGTCGCTTTTTTGAATACACTGGAGTCGAATTACCGTGGTAGAATCCATCGTAGAAGACCTACTCAATGCTGCAAAGCTTCTTTCGGAGAAATGCACAAAAAAAATCCCAAAATTACTCAAGCATAAGGATGTTGCACACGTCACAAATCCACTGGATTATGCTTGGGACCTTCATGAACAATTTATCCGTAAATGGGGTGGCTGCGGAGCACAAACTCTGTTACTCGGGATGAATCCAGGACCTTACGGAATGGCGCAAACTGGAGTCCCATTTGGAGCGACCAAGATGGCAAAAGACATTCTTGGAATAGAGCCTGTTGAACTTCAAAC
>QQSG01000118.1:2363-3324 GCA_003602665.1 Candidatus Poseidoniales archaeon | reverse complement strand
GGACGAAACATTACTCCTGTCGACATTCCTAAAGCGATTATTAATCCCATTCTGGACCTCTGTGATCAGCATCTCAAATCGGTGGTTGACATTATGGGCATTGAACGAATAGTTGGTGTTGGAAATTATGCCAAGAAGAGAGCTAAAACGATTGTACCAGAATTAGATATTGATGCAATGTGGCACCCCAGTCCTGCTTCTCCACTTGCAAATCGAAACGGTGGAGCCGATTGGAGAGCGAACGTCGCTTCTAAACTCCCCCTTTCATGAATAGTCGGGGATGTAATTAAGTGTTGGAACCAACACCGAACGCCATGCAACAACAACTCGCATGGGAACGACAGCCTGACAACCGACAGTGGTTAAAGCCTGAAGGCGACGACCCAAGAACGCTTTACCAAATGCTCATGACAAGCGTTGAACGCTTTGCTGACAACCCATGTTTTGGTTTCATTCCAGAAAAGGGAATGCCTCGTGTGCACATGACCTACGGAGAATTTGGAGAACTTGCCACTTCTGTTGGTAAGCAACTTCGTGATGTTGGCGTGGAAGCCGGAGATAGAGTAGCAATGATCCTCAACAATTCAGTTGAATGGGCAGCAATTTCTTACGGTGCTAACGCAATTGGTGCAGCCTACACAGCAATGTATACTCATCAGCATGGTTCTGAATGGGCATTCATTCTCGGAGACTCTACTCCTTCATTGATTGCTGTATCTGATACAGAAATTCTGGACAAACTTGTCGAAAACATGCCTGATGATGCTTCAAAATGGCCAAAGTGTGGAATCCTTTTGTTAGGCAACGAACCTGCAAACCAATTACCTCCGGAAGGTGTTTCTGTTCACGAATGGACATCATTTGTTGCTGATGGCCGTGCAAGTGAAGCTGCAATCGAAATCGCTGATGATCCGTTTGCACTCAACACTCTCATCTACACTTCAGGAACCACTGGAAACCC
>QQSG01000118.1:0-2206 GCA_003602665.1 Candidatus Poseidoniales archaeon | reverse complement strand
GTACACATCAACCTCATTTCTGATCTAACAAAGATTGCAGATGAGTGTATTGAAATCAAGCCAGCAGTCTTGCTTGCAGTACCGAGAGTATGGAACAAATTCTATGATCGAGTGAACAGCCAATTTGATGCCGCAACTGGACTGAAAAAGATACTGATTGGCAAGGCAAAGAAACATGCGACACGAAGAATCGCCAAAGCTGGCGTAGAATGTGATGCAGTACCTGCTAAGGGTTTCTTTGACAAACTGTATGACAAACTTGTTTGGTCTAAGGTTAGAGCACGATTTGGTGGCAACATTAGATTCTGTATGTCAGGTGCAGCAGCATTATCTCCAGACGTAGCAGAATTTATCCAACAAGTTGGATTTAGTTGCTATGAAGGATACGGTCTTACTGAGACTTCGCCACTGGTAGCAGCTAACGGATGGTCTGGCCCAGGAAAATCAAAACTACGCTGTGTTGGCCTAGTAGCGAATGGCGTCAAAGTGACAATTGATACCGATGCTTGGGACGATCCTGACCGACCTGATGAAGGAGAAATCATTGTTCACGGACCTAACGTTATGAAGGGATATTGGAACAACGAAGAGGCAACAAACGAAGTTATCATGGAACCAGGTGTATTCCGTACAGGAGATCTTGGTAAACTGGATTCAAAGGGTTACCTTTCAATCACTGGTCGTGTAAAGAGCCAATTCAAACTTGAAAACGGGAAGTACGTATCACCTGCTCCATTGGAAGAGAATGTCAAACTCTCTCCACTTGTTGAGCAAGCTGCTCTCGATGGAAGAAATATGCTTCGAACATTCATTATCATCCATCCAAACATGGATGCAATGAAGCAAGCACTTTCTGCTGCTGGTAAGGATGCATCAGGTTCTGATGAAGAACTCTGTGCCCGAGAAGAAACTCGTACATGGATGCTCAATGAATTGAAGACCAACTCCATGATGGAGCCAACCTGGAAAGGATATGAGCGACCTGCAAACATTATCCTGGACCATCAAGAGTGGACCACAGATAATGACCTCTTGACGCCATCGATGAAGGTCAAACTACGAAACCTTCTTTCACGACACGAGAGTGCTATTGAAGCCTTCAAGTGAAGACCTATTCAACCGATTGGGTTTTGAACACCCAGTTGTGGGCTTAGCGTGGGGATACTATGGTTCGCGAGCTCATTACCGTCGAAGCCGTTGACCGAAGTTTTGGTTCAACCGATGTACTCCAAGACATTAATCTCATCATAAACGATGGAGATCGTATAGGAATCGTTGGTCACAACGGTGCTGGAAAGACAACACTCCTCAACACCATTAGTGAACAAGAACAAGATGTTGGTGATATTGTATTCGCTCCAGGAATACGAATCGCATATTTGACACAGATTCGAGACATTGAATCGGAATCGACCATTGAAGGAGAACTCGGTCGTAAAGGACGACAATTCCAAGAATTGGAAGAAGAAATTTCAGCCATTGAAGCACAGATGATTGATCCTGCCTTTTATGATGGTGAATGGGAACCTGTTATGGAACGATATTCAGAACTGCAACAAACACTCGCAGCCTCCGGTGGTGGAAACGTTGCTGGAATTGCGAAAGGTATTCTGGAACAACTCGGTCTTGATAAACACCCAATGGACATGAACGTCTCACAACTTTCTGGTGGCGAAAAAGCAAAACTTGCGCTTGCCCGTCAACTTGTTGGACTGTCTGGTATCGATGTCATGTTTCTTGACGAGCCGACAAATCACTTGGATATTGAAACGACTGAGTGGCTTGAATCCTTCTTGAAGGATTTCAAGGGCGCACAATTGATCGTATCTCACGACCGGTATTTCCTCGACCAGGTTTGCACTCGTATCGTTGAAGTCGACAATCTACGAGCTTGGCCATGGAAAGGTAATTACAGCCAATTTATCGTTCAGAAAGAAGCCAGTGAAAAGGCACTCGGAGAACACATTGCAACACTTGAAAAGAAGATTCAATCCACAACTGGTGCAATTCAACAAATGAAGCGGGCCAACAAATACGATAAGTCGATATCTGCAAAACACAAGATGATTACACGTATGCAGCAAGAACTCAAAGCATTGAACTCAAGAGTTTCTAGAAAGAGAAAACCACTCATTCTTACACTCGATGCACTTGACAAAGCGAGTATGGATGTTCTCGAATTAGTGGATGCAACAATGACCTTTGA
>QQSG01000117.1 GCA_003602665.1 Candidatus Poseidoniales archaeon | reverse complement strand
ACCACCACCCTCCGTCGCTAACGTTAGGAGATTTTCCTATTGGATTTGCGAAACAACCGAACCGAATATTTTAATACAAATCCACATTTAATTATTAATTATGGGATATTATCAATCACAAAGTGTGCAAGCAAATGTTTGGCCTGATCGGGTGTTGGCGGAGACTCGAAATGAAATCAATGGAATTGCGACCTATCTCGATAACGTGGTCGATGACTTGACATCATTCAGCCATGTTTTCAACAATGGCTTCGATGTAAACAAGACCTATGAACTCCTTGACAAACACCTGCCAGATGGTCCAATAAAAGGTCAAAAAGAGGAGCTGATAGATGACATCATCAGGCTGGCAACTCTTTTTACAGCAACAACGAAATCGGGTGTAATAAATCTCCAACTTCAGATTGTTTCAACGGATATGTGTCGTCTGTTTCATGTTGATTACTACCGACAGCGACTTTTGTGCACTTATTTGGGACCAGGAACCGAATGGCTCGATCACTCGAATGTTGAATATAATGCTCTAGGGAAAGGTGACAACAAGAACATCGTAAAAGATGAAAATGCAATCAACCGGGCAAATCGATTTGATGTTTTAATCCTAAAAGGCAAAAACTTTGGTGACGGTGATTTGGCTGTCGTCCATCGTTCTCCTCCAATTATCAGGCATAAAAAAATAAGAATTTTGTTAAAGATTGATGAAGAAGAGGTTTAATCTCACGAGAGGTCCATACCTCAACCGTCGTCCCAATAATTAAGTAAGCGAGGGAAGATTTTCATCCATGGCAGGAGATGTACTGGGGGAACTTGTTTCGGCTGCAGTTACCGAAGAGGTCATCGAAGACATCGGTAACAAAGTGGAAGATGTGACCAAGCATTTTCCGTTTCTCAAATACACCTCAGTGGGCTTATTTTTCATTGGATGGGCCATCTATTTCATCTGGTTTTATTGAAAAAGGTTACAAACCAAACTCCTCTAAGAGCATCATGGAAGCGAATGAGTGCTTTATTGCAAGTGTTGGGAAGGATTGGCATAAGATTTCAAATTGCAATGTACATTTGAATGTAAAACGTCGACTACAACGTACTGTTATTCGTGGTCAAGAAGGAGACGACTTGATGGATGAAGGTGCTGAGTCTGCTGAATACAGAATCACTGGAGATATGTCTATGCCAGAATTCAAACAAATCCTTGAAATCTTCCGTAGTGGTCAACCTTGGTTTCATGATCCATTCGAAGATCGACAAATGAAGGCATTATTCTTGAGCATCGATTACGACAGTGCAACCGGTGCCTATGAGTTCATTCTCATGGAAGATGCTGAAATGCCTGAAATCAAATCGTGATTTCTGATTCAATCACGATTGTTACGTTGGTTTCGAGAACGTCCTCGATTGTTTCTTGAACGACCTTCACCATTTCCAGATCGTCCACCTCTACTTCCAGAGCGTGATCGACCAGAACTTGGTTGTCGTGAATTGTGATTATTTCTTCTCTTCGGTTTTGGCTTCGTAGACCGATTCTGATGATTTCTTTTTGATTTGTTTTGAGGCTTATTGGTTTTAATTTTACCAGCTTTTTGGCCTGGCTTAGGAACTGCTCCTTGGAAATGGAATTCATGTTCATCATCTACCTTAATCTCAAATCCAATCAAGTTTTGAATTCCGACAAGATATCCTGATTCAGATTCATCACAGAATCCATAGGCTATTCCTGACTTTCCAGCACGAGCGGTACGACCAATTCTGTGAACATAACTTTCCGGCTCGTTGGGAAGGTCGTAATTGAAGACGTGGGTGATTCCATCAACATCGATTCCTCGACTTGCAATGTCTGTAGCAACCAGAATTCTCGTGTGTCCTGCCTTGAAACTGGCGAGTGCCTTGGTTCTTGCACTTTGACTTTTATTTCCATGAATTGCTGCTGCATTGACACCAGACTGGTCGAGTTGTTTCACCAGTCGATTTGCTCCATGCTTGGTTCGAGTAAATACAATACCTTTCTCGACCTTTTCACCTTTGATAATTTTGACCAATATTCGACGTTTGTCCGCTTTTCGAACAAACATGATTTTCTGTTCGATTCGGTCTACTGTGACTTCTTCTGGGCTGACATCGACCATGATTGCATCGCGAAGGAATGATTCAGCTAATTCTGCAATTGATTTTGGCATCGTAGCACTGAACAAGAGGTTTTGTCGTCTCTTAGGAAGGAGTTTCAATACCTTTCGTATGTCACGGATGAAACCCATATCGAGCATTTGGTCTGCTTCATCGAGGACAAAGAATTCGACACGTCCTAAGTCAATGAATCCTTGACCGATGAGATCGAGCAATCGTCCGGGTGTTGCGACGAGTATATCGAGTCCTTTTTCCAAAGCTCGAACTTGTGGATTTTGCTTAACTCCACCGAAGATGACCTTATGCCTGAGATCGAGATGCTCACTGTAGGCAGAAAAGCGTTCATCGATCTGTGCTGCTAATTCTCTGGTTGGAGAGAGCACAAGTGCTCGAATGTATCGTTTTCCTTGAGGTCTTGAGCGACTCATAACTTGCAATACAGGTAATGCGAAAGCTGCGGTTTTTCCCGTACCTGTTTGAGCAACTCCCAACACATCTTTTCCTTCCAAGAGTGGTGGAATACATAGTTCTTGGACGGGTGTAGGAGTTGTATATCCTTCTGCTTTAACCGCACGTAGAAGTTCGTTTGATAAGCCAAGTGTTTCGAAATCTTCCATCGTTTTCCCTCACGTAGTTGACGAAACAAACAATGTTTCATCTTCCTGAACATCACACTGTCCTGCTTCTTACCTAAAACAAGAGGGGGTGGTTTTGACAAGAGCGCTATCATTCCGCACTTCGATGGAAAAAGCGGACAATGTTATTCTGTTCACTCTTCTTCAGAAGAGAGACCCGATTGAAGTTCACCGAGGTCGATTCGATTGTCTTCATTGGTATCAAGTGCTTTGATAATCATTGAAACCTGGTTTGGTGAAAGTTTGTCTCCAACAACACTTTGAAGTCCTCTGTAAAGTTCAGGTCCGTTGATTTGACCATCGTCATCACCATCAATTGAAGCAAAGAGATCTTCAACAGATTGATTGTTCTCATCAAGAGCTGCACGGATTTTATTCATTGCATCGCTTACATTCCAGGTCTCTTCTTCATCGGACATGATTCTCTGTCTGTACCTGCGTTGAATAAATGTTCCCAACCTTTTCTTTGTTGCATTTGAATGNNTTTTCCACCTTCAGGGTAGGTGGAACTAAGGCTTGTGAGCGGGCAGTAGCCGATAGGGAGGTTCCCACATGGCAGAAGAGAATGGAACTTCCACACCCCTCAAACGATTTGTTACCGACTGCAAAGAACGATTTCAAAAATTTAAAACTCATATTTCTCTTCGAACAAATCTTAGTGAGAAAGAAGCCCATGAAGCCGTTGAAACGCTGTTCTTTCGCCTCCTCTTTCTCAGGTTTTTAGAAGAGAAGGAATGGCTTACCTTTCAAGGAAAATCACATTATCTTTCTTCTTTATGCGCTTCAGGAGGAATTCATTCCGAGTCTGTCTATTCATCGAGGTTTCGCCCTCTTTTCTCGAAAGGACTCTCAGTAGAAGGAAATCAAGAAAGTGATGTATATGGGTCAGTACCCTATCTTAATCTGAATCTCTTTCAAGAGACCTCCCTTGATATCCTTCATTGGGATCTTCCAGATGATCTTATTCAGTCCTTGGTTGGAAAAAATGGACTGTTTTACAATTATGAATTCGATATTGATGAATTCGGTTCAAGTGATGCCATTAATCCCGAAATAATTGCTACGTTGTTCGAGGAGTTCGTGGCTGATCGGCAAGAAAAAGGTGTATTCTATACTCCGAAACCAGTGGTACGTTACATGTGTGCTGAAGGAATCAAATTGATTCTTGAAGAGCGAACAGATCTGCTTCCTGAACAAGTGATGAGTCTCATTGATCAAGATACATTGGGAACAATAACGATTGAACAAGCACAATTCCTCAGGAAGGAATTACGTTCTATCAAAGCGATTGATCCAGCGTGTGGATCCGGGGCGTATCTGATCGGTTTGTTGCAAGAACTTGTAAGAATAGATTGTACGCTCTCCTCGTATTTGGGTGATGAAGAACTATCGAGATTTCATCTTAAATGTCAACTTATTTCAGAATCTCTCTTTGGAATCGATATTGATTCTGCTGCTGTTCATCGTACAATGTGCAGACTATGGCTATCTCTAGCAACAGATTCATCATTGCCATTCACTGTATTACACGAGGAGTTTAATCTTGAATCGGGGGATAGTTTACTTGGTTTCGGACCAAAATATGTACAAGAGGTATTGGCTGAAGAGGGTGGCTTTGACCTTGTCTTAGCAAATCCTCCTTATGTCCACCACAGGCACATTGATTCTAATTTTAAGAAGGAATTACTTCAGCAATATGGCCACTTGGAATGTTCACCAGTCGATAAGACATCAGACCTGTACTGCTACTTTTTCCTTCGTGCAAATGAACTTCTGCGTACGAATGGGATTCAGATTTTCATTTGTTCAAACAGTTGGCTTGATGCACAGTTTGGTGCATCTCTTCAACACTATTTATTAGGACAGACCCATATTATCTCCCTCATTGACTCGAAGAAAAAGAAACAATTCGGTAATGCAGAAGTGAATACCATTATTTCGATTATTCGAAAATCTAAGCCTGCAGATACGAATTTTATTCTGTTTGAATCGAAGTTTTCAGAAGCGATTCGATCTCCAGATTGTAGGACTTCAAGGACAATATCTCAACTACAACTGATGCAATCTGGTCTTGATCAACAAGGATTGTACACTGGCCAAAGGCTTTCACTATACCACAGAGCACCAGAGATTTATCTGACTCTAAGAGACCGAATCCGACCACTTTCCAGGGAATTGCAACAACTTGCTCGGATTAGCCGAGGTTCTTCAACAGGAGCAAATGCATTCTTCTATTTGAACAGAAAGGAAATTGATAGCCACGGTATTGAAGAGGAATATATGTTCGATGTTCTTCGAAGACCGGTTGAATGTCAAAGTATTCGTACAAGCTTTTCAAATCGGCAAACTCGACTTTTTTCATGTTCTCGTTCAAAGGAATTACTTGTTGGTACAAATGCTCTATCATACATCCTTGATGGTGAATCAAAAGGATTGGATTTCGGGCCAACATGCAAGTCAAGAAAAATTTGGTACGACGTCAATCGAAGTGAACCTGCTCCTCTCTTGTGGATGGAAACAATGGGTTCATCGCATAGGGTTTACACAAACGACATAGCAGTTCAACACTCAGACAAGTTCTATGGAATCTATCCTTTTGATGATTCAATCGATTCTCTCAAGTTATGTATTTGGTTAAACAGTTCACCAATAATTCTGCATAAATTGCTTTCAAGTTTCAATTCTTTAGGCCTTGGTGCGCTTAAGTCTCCTGTATATGAAGTCAAGAAGATACCTGTTCCGGATTTAGATTCTCTTCACTTCGATCAGAACGCCTTGGAATCGTTTCTTCAAAGGCCGATACATGATGTCATCAAGGAAATGTCCATGCAGGACCGGAGAAAATTGGAAGAACCCATCATGAAGATGCTTGGATTTTCACAAGAAGAGGAAGATGATATGAGACTTGCAATTATTGCACTGATGTCTGATCGACTCGATAAGGCAAGTTCGTAATCCATTGCCTCCAATGGTCGGTGTTGTTTTATGTATGGCCCGTTTTAGGTAAACCATCGGTTGTTGCCTTCATGCGTATTCAGGTCTTGCTGGTCTTTCTTCTAATGGCCAGTCAAGTCGTTATTTCCCCAGTTGAAGCCGATGGTAGAGCGATTGAATTCGATGTAGAATTGACTCGCTATGATTGGCTTTCAAATGAGACAATTCCTTTACAAATCGAACTGAAAAATGCCCCATATAACACGAATTTCACAATCGTGTGGGATGTGAGAGATCTCAATAATGATCTTGTTGCAAATGGCTCGCTCACGTTCAAAGCCTCCGGTACCGTTACAACAAAAGTCGTAGAACTTAGGCACATCTACAACAATGAACACTTCTACACGTTCAGTGTTAATTTATTGGATTCTTCTGGGGGTATACTCTATCAAGATGATTACTC
>QQSG01000116.1:18238-38360 GCA_003602665.1 Candidatus Poseidoniales archaeon | reverse complement strand
GCAAATCCGATCATTGAATCCCTCAACTTGAATACCTGCCCTTCAGCAAATGGAATGTGATTTTGTTGTCTATGAATCCAATTTGTTTCTTCCAGCCACTTTACAAGACGTTGTGTATGACGTCTAGTAACCATTCTATGAGGTCCAAGTGACTTGTGTAAACGAGGGATTTCACAGGACCCAGCCATCAAAGAAAGCGTCCCTAAAACCGACCAACAGGAACGTGCAAAAGGATTGCTCGGTACATCAAATTCTTTTGATTCTTCAGACTTCCAGCAGTCTTCTGCAAATTGCATCCATTGTGAAGGTGATCTTCCTGCTAGCCATCCGATGTTGACTGAAGTTTTCTCCATAGGGGCTCCTGGTAGACGAGTTTGTTGTTGGACATCGTGGGCGAGTTTATTTAGTAAGTATCTGTCTACTTTGTCTGCATCAACATTCAAGGGAGCTGGTCTTCGGTTGAAAAAAGTCCGTAACTCAGTTCGTAGTTTTTGACGTAATTCATCAAGACCTCCCTCATTCAAAATTGGTCCAACGACACAGCATTTGTCGAATGGAGCAGTTACGGCTATCTGTCCAGACAGAAGATCATTGAATCCCTTTCGAATGGTTCTTTGAATTTCAGGAGTTTCAAAATATTCCTGCTTTTCGCTGCTCATTCGGAGTGTGGCGTGTTTGATTCGATCAATTGCTCGGTCAGGGTCACAATCAATCCAGACAACTAAGTCGGGGATCATCGCAGCCGCGTTAATATTGCAAACAGTATCGACTCCCAAATCACCTACTACGCCCTGATAAATCAGCGATGAATGAATATTCCTGTCCGAGACAACAACCTCTCCTCTCTCGAGTTTTGGCCTGATCCATGTATGTGAGTGGTCAAGCCGATCAGCGGCAAACAAACCTGCTTCCTGTAAAGGAGTTTTATTGCCGATCTTTACCGATTCAAGTGCAAGTTTCCCAAGTTCACTGTGCCGTCTTGGCTCGTGTGTTAAATGAACATCATTGAAGGGATACTGGTTGAGTAATTCTGCAATAATTCGAACCGCTTCTCCTTTTCCTGAGCCATCCCCGCCTTCAACGGTGATAAGGTACAACCTACTCCACCTCAGGTTGATCGAATTCGTCCTTTGCTAGGACCATAAGACCCATGCCGCAGAGGATTAAGAATGGGCCAAACACGATGAATCCACGACTAAGTAGAGCAATTCCAGCAAAATATTGGGTTCTCCTATACCGTTTTTGGGTTCTCGCTCCAACAGCCGAGTAAAGGCCAACAACACCGGCTACAATGGTGACTAATGCGATTCCCGTTGATAGGGCGACAGCATTCTCAAGTGTCCAACCTGATCTTTCTGTGGTCTCATCTTCCTGAATTACACCTTCACCAGTCGTGAGTGTAAACGCATCCTGATTGACATTTGTTGCACTAATGGTCCGTTCAACAACTTTGTATCCATCGAGCGTTACTCGTATTGTATGGGGCTCAGGTGCCACATTTTCAAATTCATAATATCCGTAACTGTTTGTTATTGCCGTTTGCAAAATCGTTTTACTTTCGATTTCAAGTAATTCAATTTTAACGCTTTCCATTGAATCTCCCGATTCTGATTCGAGTACAATCCCTCTCACATCAATTACATCATCGACTTCGAGAGTGTTTCCAAGGAGGTCAGTCGGGTTTCCTTGAAGAAGGAGTAATCCAGTGATAATTCCCAAAACACTTCCAATGAAAATAAGGGACGATGCTAAGGCGAGCAACCCATTCTTGTCTTCTATTATGAGAAGTTCTTCGTTCTGAGTTGTTGACATGATAATTTCTTGTTCTTGAACAACAAGCTCATCTTCTTCTGAGGACTCATCGGTCTTGTCTAACTTTTTCCGAACACGCGCACGCAGAGCATCACGTCGCTCGTTAATGTCCATTTCAAAAGCCTCAGAGTTCCATTGCGCGGATAATGGCGCCATCGGGGTATATCCGCGCTATACCTTCCTATCGTTTGAAACGTACGCTTCCATGTAATATTCCGAATGTGATCAAACTCGCCCCAATAAATGTAAAGGCCAAGATTGGATAAATGATGCTTAGTTCAGTTGTTTCTTTAGTTTTGTTATCCGTTTCCTCATCGAGGGTTTCATTTTCATCCTTAAGCCAAGATCCCTGGCGAAGACCAAGCTCGAGAATATGCCCCACATGTGTTAGAGATTCGGCTGAAACCTTGTCCGGCGTGTCTTCATGAGTATGCCAGTATCCACCCCATTTCGTTGCATTTGGGCCGAAGCGAATATCGATGAGATCGATAGCGGGAATTCCCACTTCGAGCATTGGGACATGGTCATCGATGACGCCGTCGAGTTCGTTCACATTGACAATATCTATTCCAAGACTGCCGTCGCATGCCGTGACATCTTTTACTAATCCCAAAGAAGAGGCTAAGCCATCCACTGCGTCCCAGAGCCTATCGGTCTCTGATAACCCTACCTTAGGAGGATAAACTCGGTTGATTTGTAAATCAGCATCGCCTATCATATCAACAAGAAGAAACGCATGTATGGAGTCAATCTCCTCTTGAGTACGGTCTTGTGCCCAAGCTTTTGCGCCGAGCATCTCTGGGACAACCCCTTGGTCCTCCGCATCAGTGAGCAAAATCCATACTTCATGTTCAAGCCCAAGCATTGGCACGATTCTTGCTAATTCAGAAAGAACTGCGACGCCACTTGCTCCGTCATTTGCTCCAGGAATAGGTTCATCGGTTCGATTTTCATCATCATCACGCTCTGCACGATCTCTTGAGTCATAATGTGCAGCAAGGATGACAACTGGCAAATCGGTCTCGTTGCTCTCTGGAGTGTAGATTCCGTGCAGATTGGTTAGATTCGTGTCTAAGTAAGGATGTATGTCAAGTGTCCAATTCCACGCAGTGTTGTTTTCGATGAAAGAGTCCAAGAGGGCACTTGAAGCGTTGCTCCCGGGTAGTCTCGGGCCAAGTCCGACTTGAAACGAAACAGATTGGTTCGCTGCCAGCCCATCAAATTCGAGAGATTCAATGCCCTCGCAATTCAAAATATCTGTTTCAAGGTCTTCGATTTCATCTGCGTTGACAGGGTTGAGTATCGAGATTAGCAGTACTAAAAGAAACGAAATTGCAATGGATTTGGCTGGCATTATGATGATGCCACGAACGCGGGGTATTAAATACCTCATTTTCATACATCAGATTGTGATGCAGCATCACAAATCATGGTGATTTCCTAATGTCTGAACGACGCTCCACTAAAGCCATTCTTCTCGTTGTACTCATGTTGGCCTCAGTTGTAGGCCAGGCTGCAGCGAATGAACAAGACGAATCACCCTCTGAAATCGAAGAAGACATGGGAGTTGTTTATGGCGACCTGTCCTTGTTTGACGCCTCTCAGGGTTCAGAATACTTGTTGATCGAAGAGGATGTCCCCGTTGTATCTGCAACCTCTTTCATCAAGCAAGCTTGGATTGAAGAAGGTCGTCCAGGAGTCGATAATATCGAATATCGTCCTTCCATGGCTCGGTCCACTTGTACTCAACACGTTGTTGGAGATACGTTGACAGTGCCAATCTCTGGTGGTTCAACCAATGTCTACGTTGCTAAAACCACCGCTAGTGTCGCTTTCTTGGTACAATCTGGAAGGACGCTTTCTTCCACAGTCTTACAGAATCTCGCATCGACATGGGATCAGACCATCTATCCTACAATGACGACTTATTTCGGTAAAGATTACGGAGATGGAAGAGGCCTATCGCCTCCTGACAATGACAATAATTGCCAAGTTGAGATTGTTATCTATGATATTGACGGAGCCTACAACATCGGAGGCTACTTCTCCCCAGGAACTGCACCAACTCGAGACGTTGTCTATGTTGATTTTGCTGACATCACTCTGAACTGGGGTAAGTCGATTATTGCTCACGAACTCCAACATCTTCTACACAACGCCCAAGATCCATATGAAAACCTCTGGATTGATGAAGGAAATGCAGATGTAGCAATTTATCTCTGCTTTGGAGCCGACAGTACGCTTGCAGGTCATCTCAATGGTTGGACTCAATCGTCCGATTTGAGTGTACGGTGGTGGAATCAAAGAAACGCCGATTATGGTGCAGGATTCATGTTTACCATGTACTTAGCCGATCATTTAGGAGGCGGGCCAGCAATACGTCAACTTGTTCAAGATTCAGCCACAGGTGGTGTGGGGGTTCAAAATTTAGCCCTCTCGCCGGTGTCAGGACAAGCCGGAAAAATAGGTCGAACGATGGGTGAAATATTTGCAAACTTTTCCATTGCAGCAACCATTGACTCTGATCAAGGGATTTACGGGTATTCCAATTTGGTCCTCAATCCGACTTGTGGAGGTAGTACATTCTGCCGCATTCAATCTGCAGATACCAACTCAGATTGGGCTACTCCGTGGAGTTCAACCGGCCACACGATGGAAGGTTGGGGTATTCGTTCGTTCAAATTTACACCGGGGGCATCATCACCTGCACCTCTAACGCTCAGAGTCACATCTGACGTATCGAACTTTGACGGTGTGCTCGTGTACAAATCGACGGCAGACGGTCTTTGGTCTGTCCAAGATTTAGATTTCTCAAATAACGTTGCAACAGGCTTAATCCAAGGGTTTGGTAATCTTACAGATGAGGTTCACGCTATCGTTTGGTACGCAAGCACCATCGGAGATTGTGATTACACCTCTTGTGGACCTTCATATCCTCAAGGTACAATCGATATTGAGGCAGCTCGAATTACATCACCTGCGACCATGATTCTCAATGGAACAACGCTAAGCGATCGTGATGGAGATGGCATTGATGATACCGTACAAGCAAATTACTCAATTTTGTCNAATGCATTCTTTGAAGACCTCGATGTAGAAATAGCTGTTCGTGATAGTAACGGAACAATTGTGGATTCGACTTCTACACGAGTTCAAGCAGGTGGCGGAGTCTATGTCCCAGAAGATGCATACTTTACTGCTCGCAAATCTGATCTTTACACACTTGAGTTTACGATGAGGGATATGCTGGGAGCAGTTCTGGACACAGAAACGACATCTCCTCAATCGCTAGGAAACATGGCTCCAGTTGCCAATGGTTCGATATCTACGAACAGCAGTCAAACATACGAGAAGATTCAATTTACAGGAGATGGATTTGACGCATGGGGTCTTTCGCTTGACAACAATACTCTTCCATACTTTGATGCACCAGTCGCTTACGCTTGGGATTTTGGAGACAATATCACCTCTGGCCTGCGTTCACCCCTGCGATCTTTCTCACAGGTGGGTGTATACAACACGACTCTACGAATTATGGATATTGGCGGTACATGGTCGGATATTGATGTAAATGTTGTGAACATAACTGATGATAGCGAACCGGTTCCTATTATTTCTGTAAACAACATTATTGTCGATACAACACTCGAAATCTTAACCAATCAGAGAATCGTCTTTTCTGCATATCAAACAAGTGATAACGTTCCGCTCGAGTTCCTCCAATTCGATTGGGACTGGGGCGATGGAACATCTGTTGATAGCGGACAGGGTCTCTATTCGTCGAACCATGAATGGGGCGATGTAGAAGGGACAAATGAGACGTTTATTCTCACCTTGACTGTCTCTGATGGGGTGAATGTTGGTCAGAAAACGATTCAAATTATTGTTAACAATCGATTGCCGTATCAGATTTTCTCTGATGTTCTGACAACCTATACCTACACGCCTCTACCTATGCCTGATGTTTTTACTGATGATGATGGCGAGAACTTCACATTAGAATGGAATTTCGAAGGCGGTGTTAATCTTGACGGCATAGGCGTTGATCGCTCGGACGATTTCACAACAACGGATTCAGCATCAATATACCCATCTCCTGCTTGGAATTTGCCAGGTATGAAGAATATCTCAGTTATAATCACGGATGAAGACGGAGGCGTATCGTCGGCACAACTTCAGGTGAATGTTGTAAATCAATTACCTGTGGCCAAATACATCGTAAAAGAATCAGGTGCTACAGGTTCTCCTCAGATTGATTTCCTCACTGAGGATGCAAAGGTCAATGTTCCCTACACATTCGACGGACGAACCAGTTTCGATGTAGATGGTACAACAGGGACATACAACGATGTCTCGTTTAATTGGTCATTCCCCGATGGGACATTCAGCAACAAGACACTTCCTGCGTATTCTTTCACTGAACCAGGCGAACGTATTGTTACGCTCGTTGTCACAGATGAAAACGGAGAAGAAAGCACGCCAAGAGTCATCATCGTCATTGTGGCCAACCCTCTTCCAGTCATCGAATTACAAATATTGGATGCTTGGGTCAATGGAAGTATCTTGATGGATTCCGACGTTTTCCCTGAGAATGGACTTCCAGACCAATGGTCAAGAACATTCGATGAAAACGGTATCAATATCGCAATTCCAGGGGCTTTACTCTATTTCGATTCAAGTGGAACAAGAGACGGAGATCAAAAGTTCGAAGGCAAATATGTCCCTCTTGAGCAAGAATCTCCTGATTGGAACGGTCTGCTCGAATACACCTGGGATTTTGGTGATGCGACACCTATTGTTCATGAACCAATGCCGTGGCACGCCTATGAAATGGCTGGCCTCTACACGGTGAAACTTACTGTTAGGGATGCATTTGGAACAGGGGATGTAACTCGAGCAGAGTTCCAAATCCATGTTGATGCAGCTCCAGTAATTGGTGGAATTGATGTTCCTGATGAAATATACGAAGATTATTCTACGGCAGTTGTTGTCAATGTAACGGATTCCGAATCTCTTGCTGACCTCGTGTTCTATAGAGACCTTGATGTTCTCGATGGTTCCAATACCGATCGAGATGAAACAATAAGTAACGATTTGGTTATCGAATGGGAAGAAGACCTTTCTTTCGACAAAGATGAAGATGGTAACTCCGAAAATGATTGGTATGTTTCAACCAACTCCTTGGCTACACTTACAACAATGAGTTGGGATACTCCAGGAGAGGTCATTGTCAAGGTCCGTGTTTGTGACGGGATGGGTATTTGTGTTGAAGCAGAACAAGACTTCACAGTTCTTCCTGAACAAGATGCAGATCCTTCATTGTCTGACTTCAGTTGGGATGAATGGAAATCTTGGATGACCGAAGCAGGTGGAGATGCCCTCGGATTTATCGCTCTAATTATTGCTGCTCTGATTCTCGGTTGGCTTGTCATGCGTCAGCCGAATGAGCTCGAAGAAGAAGCCAAACAAAGTGCAGAGACGTACGAGGTTGAGCATGCGGATGATGGTGGATTACTGGGCATGGATCACCACAATCCACCCCCAGCTCCCAAGATATTGTCGAAGCAAGAGCGAAAGAGCGACGAAAGCGGATATATTCGCCCGTTGCGTCGACGTGAATAATCGAATACCTCATGAACCGGCCATACAACCAATGAATAGGGGAATCACAATGCATCAGCGAAAAGCAGCATTTTTGTTGATTGTTTTCTTTGTACCTCTGTTCAGTGGTATGTATGGGGTCGAGCCAATCGGTTCTGCATCTGCGGCCATCGATGATTGTGGTGGAGAAATATCTCCAATCGTTTGGAATGAAACAATTTCTCGTCACGCTGAAGTTCCTTTTTATGATTCATGGGGTTGGGATGACTTTGGATTTGAAGATGATGAAGGTGGGCGTAAAGGTCGCTCAGCAGCTCAAGATACCTCTGGCGAAGATTCTACGGATGTCCCTGAAGAACCGTATATGTACATGAACTATCATTCTGAAACGGCCTTGGATAAATTCGAATCTAATATTGCTACTACAATCAAGGTTGGTAACGACAGCGTGGGGGCGATTCGTGTCAATCTATCGAGTACACACAGGACTACAATCTGTGTTGAAATTCAAGGTTTAGTCGGTGATCAATTGGTTCCAGCTGAAGCCGATGTGTATCTCATGACGACGAATAATTACGAATCATACCAAGGCTCATACCAAAGGATGCATAGCGATAACATCGAGAAATGGTTCAGGCAAGAAAGCCGTAGTTCAGACGAGTTTGTTGCTGAAACATCTCCTGAGTGGGCCGCATTTGAATGGACGGGATGGAAAACATACCGTGATGTCCATGCTTATGATTCGACAGATTCTGTTGTAATGAGTGTCTCTTTAGACGGTCCTGAAGTATACAGTTCTCTCTTTTCAGGAACAGTGTACGAGGAGTTCTTCATTGTCATCGATACTTGGGATAATTCACGCAGAGGTGATGCTCCTGTCCAAGACAAAGTTGTCGTGGCCGACATATCGATCTCAACGGTTGAACGTTCCATTGTTCTGCCAAATTGGACAGTTTCATTGGCATTCTTAGTCTTCTTCATGGCGATAGTTATGGCGCCTCTTATTGTAAACAAGCGATACATGAATGCCGGGCTTGAACAGAACATCACAGAAGAGCAACAACTGATGCCATCTTTACAACAGAATGTGAATTAGAGTTGCTCAATACTCAAGAAGCGTCCATGCATCTCGAAGGTCTCGTACATTGATTAGACCCTTGTCGCTAATGCGATGTTCCATGGAGAGTGTGGCATAGACCATTGAGACGCCCAATACTGGTGCGTGGATTCGAGCCCAATCTCCGCCACTGTTGATTGCCATGAGGCTGTATTCATGCCCTTCTCCTTTCAAGTCGATAGCAGCATCAACAATCTGTAATGCGTCGAGGTGTGAGTGTGCTGTTGAGCAAAACTTGACCATGTCTGAACCTTCGCTTCTTTCACGAACATAGGCAGCGATATCCTCTGAATTTGGAGTTCCGTTGATGTCGTGAGATGAGTGGATGACTTTACATCCAGCCTTCTTTGCACTTTCATTCAAAGCCATGAACTCGGCTTCTTCGATGGAGGTTTCTAAATCGATCCAACTAACTTTTGAAGCAACTGCTTGCTTAAGCACTTCAATTCGTTCTTCTTCAGTTCCTGGGAAAAAACCGCCTTCTCGTGCTGGACGGTTGGTAAAGATCACAGGAATTCCAATCGATTCCTTCAACTTCTGAATCGAGGCTTCTGCGTCTATGGATGATGCATCGTTTATTGCCCATTCAGATTCAGGTGCCATGATCGATTTAGTCTCGCCATCTTCTTGTTCAACTTCTACTGGTGCTGGTTTCGAGAGGTAAAGTCTATCGAAACGGATTTCGACGATATCTGCGCCTGCAGTAGAGGCACGTGCGGCTTCGTCGACCATTGCTTTCACAGTCGTAGAGTCAAGCGCAACGCAAATTGTAGGTTCAGGCATATTGCACTCGACTGGGGACCTGTTCTTAACGCTCACGGCTGTCGATGTTCTTTACAAGGGGGTATATTGTGACAAAATGGGTGTTATTTTTGCCCGTCAAAAACATCACAGAGGAGGCATACAGGGGGGTATGTTTACATACCCCCGTCGACCATCTTTAACAGTTAGAAGAATGGTAAATCTGCCGCTGGCTTAAACGCCGGACAGAACCGTAATTCGCGGCAACAAAAAGAGATGAAAATTATGTCGGAAAGTTACGATGCAGGTAGCATCCAAGTACTCGAAGGATTAGAAGCAGTTCGCAAAAGGCCGGGGATGTATCTCGGAGATCCTCACGACGGTTCTGCTCTCCATCATTGCATTTGGGAAGTTGTTGACAATTCGGTCGACGAACATCTTGCAGGCCATACCAAATCCATTGACATCACTCTTAACGCCGATAATTCTCTTTCTGTCCGCGATTATGGCCGAGGAATTCCGGTTGGAATTCACGAAGAGTACGGCATCTCTGCAGCAGAAGTCATCATGACAAAACTGCACGCTGGCGGGAAATTCGATAATAGTTCATACAAAGTTTCAGGAGGTCTTCACGGCGTTGGGGTTTCTGCAGTAAATGCGGTTTCTGAGTGGATGGAGATGACCATTCACAGAGGCGGAGTGATTTATTTCCAGCGATATGAAGCAGGTGTGCCGGTTGCTCCTCTCGAAGAGAGAGGGACTTGTGAAGACACAGGTACCATGATTGCATTCAAGCCGGACTTGACAATTTTCACCGAGGTCGTTGAATTCGATATCGAAGAAGTCAATACCCGGGTTAGTGAAACTGCATTCCTGAATGCAGGCTTGAAGATTGCAATCTCAGATGAACGCGGTCCAGACCCCCATGTCGTCGAACACCTTTACGAAGGTGGGCTTGCAGAATACGTTGGCCAACTCAATGAGCGCAGAGAAGCCCTTCATGCGGAAGTAATCACAATAAAAGGAGAAAAAGAAATCGAAAAAGGAATTGTAGAGGTTGAACTCGCTCTCCAGTGGTCTGATGCTTTCAGTGAATCGATTCGATGTTACACCAATATCATCCGTAACAAGGATGGAGGTACGCACATGTCTGGTTTGCGTACTGCTTTGACAAGTTCTGTCAACTCTTATGCGAAGAAAAAGAGTTTGCTCAAAGGGGATGGCCTTTCTGGCGACGATGTACGCGAAGGCCTCGCAGCGGTGGTCAGTGTCAAACACCCCGATCCATCGTTCTCTTCCCAAACGAAAGATAAGTTAGTGAGCAGTGAAGTCACTGGAATCGTTCAGACAATCGTCTATGATAAACTCGGTGAGTTTTTCGAAGAGAATCCCTCGGTTGCAAAACAAATCGTTGAAAAAGCACTCCTTGCTTCAAAGGCAAGAGAAGCAGCCCGCAAAGCTCGTGATTTAACTCGTCGCAAAGGTGTCCT
This sequence comes from Candidatus Poseidoniales archaeon, assembly GCA_003602665.1. Classification (GTDB taxonomy): domain Archaea; phylum Thermoplasmatota; class Poseidoniia; order Poseidoniales; family Poseidoniaceae; genus MGIIa-L2. Next base: position 27,599 of record QQSG01000116.1, on the reverse strand, counting down.
CGAAGGAGGCGGTCTTCCTGGTAAACTCGCGGACTGTCAATCAAGAGATCCAAGTGAATGTGAAGTTTACTTGGTCGAAGGTGATTCTGCTGGTGGTTCGGCCAAGACAGGGCGAGATCGGCGAATACAGGCGATTCTTCCATTGCGGGGTAAAATCCTCAATGTTGAACGTCAAAAGCACAATGCGGCTAAAGTATTCCAAAATCAAGAAATTCAGACAATGATTCGTGCTCTTGGAGCAGGTGTTGGAAATAATCCGGAAGACGAAGGCGGATTTAATACAGAGAAACTTCGTTACAGCAAAATCATCATTATGACTGACGCTGATATCGACGGTGCACATATTCGTACGTTGATGCTTACGTTCCTATGGCGATTTATGCGGCCGGCGATTACAAATGGGCACGTGTTCATTGCACAGCCCCCATTATTCCAACTTTCAAAGGGCAGAGTGAGTAAATATGCATTCACAGATGAAGAACGAGATGCAATTCTGAATGAATTAAGAGGTGATAATCCAAACGCAAAAATTGGCATTCAACGATACAAAGGATTGGGTGAAATGAATCCGGAACAATTGTGGGAAACTACGATGAATCCAGATACTCGAACTATGCTCAAGGTTACGGTCAAAGATGCTGAAGAATCTGATCGAATGTTTGAAATTCTGATGGGAGAAGATGTTCCTGACCGAAGGGCGTTTATTGAACGCCATGCAAAGGAGGTGACGAACCTTGACATCTGAAGATGAAGATTTTGAACAAGAAAGCGGCGATTCTGTCGAAACCGGTACCGTACTGAATCGGTCTTTAAATGAAGAAATGAAAACCTCATACATTAATTATGCAATGTCTGTTATCATCGGTCGAGCACTTCCTGATGCACGTGACGGGTTGAAACCTGTACATCGAAGAGTCCTGTACGGTATGCACGAAGGTGGTCACACCTCTGAAAAGAAGTTCAGTAAATCGGCACGTTCTGTTGGTGAAGTCATGGGTAAGTACCATCCGCACGGAGATCAATCCATCTACGACACAATGGTCCGAATGGCTCAAGAGTTTTCACTAAGATATCCTCTTGTTGATGGGCAAGGAAACTTTGGATCTATCGACGGAGACCCTCCTGCTGCAATGCGATATACAGAGAGTCGTCTTGATAAGATTTCAAAACACATGCTCGAAGATATCGAGAAAAAAACGGTTGATTTCCAACCGAACTTCGATGATTCTGAGATGGAGCCGTCCGTCCTTCCAGCCCGTTTGCCAAACCTACTCCTCAATGGTAGCGATGGTATTGCTGTTGGTATGGCAACGCGTATTCCTCCTCACAATCTCACAGAAGTTGCAGGGGCAATTCGACTGCATGTTGATCGCATTCTCGAAGAGGGTGTTGAAAACTCAGGCATGCCGCACATCTCTATAGATGAATACATGGAGCATGTAAAGGGGCCCGATTTCCCTACTGGCGCAACCATCCACGGTATCGATGGGATTCTTGACATGTACTCCACTGGTAAGGGCAGATTCCATGTTCGCTCGAAGTGTGATGTATATGACGATTCAAATGGAAAGAAAATCGTCATCCATGAAATCCCTTATCAGGTTAAGAAAGCCGATATGCTTGTTCATATCGCTGAATTAGTGACAAAAGGAACTATTGTCGGTATCCGCGACATCCGTGATGAATCATCAAAAGAAGGGATTCGAGTCGTTATTGAAGTAAAGAACAACGCAGATCCACATGCTGTTCTAAACCAGCTCTTCAAATCGAGTAGATTACAAGAATCGTATTCTGCTAACATGATGGGTATCTTGGACGGTAGACCAGTTCTTCTTACTCTTCCTGTTATGTTGCATACCTACGTCGAGCACAGAGAATCTGTAATTGAGCGCAGAGCACAATTCGAACTCGAAAAAGCAGAAGCAAGAGCGCATATTCTTGAGGGTCTTGTGAAGGCTCAAGACCGAATTGATGATGTTATTGCTGTCGGTAAAGCAAGTTCCAGCCGTGAACAATTTGAAGCAGTTTTGAAGGGTATAGAGACGATGCCAGGCATTGCAGCGTTTGATTTCACTGAACCTCAAGCAAAAGCAATTGCTGAACGTCGATTGTATCAACTAAGCAGACTCGATGTTGAAAAAGTAACCAACGAATACAATGAACTGAAACTTAAGATTGCTGACCTACAAGAGATTATTTCCTCTAAGGCCCGCCGTCTTGACATTCTTATTCAAGAATTGAATGAGATGGTCGAAAAGCACGGAGACGAGCGCCGTTCGGAAATCGACAAGATGCCATTGTCAATGGACAGAGAAGATTTGATCGAAGAAAGAGCAATCGTTATTTCATTGTCAGAAGACAACTACATTCGCCACTTACCTGTTGAGTCTTTCAGAGTACAAAACCGCGGTGGTAAAGGCTTGAAGGGTGTTACAACCAAAGACGAAGATTTCCCTAAATCGATTCTCACATGTTTCAGTAAAGATCGCTTGTTGATTTTTACCGATCAAGGAAGAGTGTATGGTTTGAAAGCATGGGAGACGCCAATGGGAAGCCGATTAAGTCGTGGAAGCCATATTCGTAACATCATTGAACGTATTCGTGATGATGAACGTGTGGTTACAATTCTGCCAATTTCTAAGGAACTCCAAGAAAACCCAGAAGGCCATTATCTGATATTTGCAACACACAAGGGTATTGTTAAGCGTTCAAAACTTGCTGATTATACCCGAATTAATCGAAATGGAAAGTATGCACTGAACTTCAAGACTGAATCAGACACGCTCGTTTCTGTTCGTGCAATTACGGATGAAGATCATGTTGTTTTGGTATCCAAGAAAGGAAGAGCATGTCGTTTCAAACCTGGCGAATTCAAATTGAAGACTGACCCAGAAACTGGTATCGAGCGAAAAGTATGGACTGTTAAGGTTCAAGGCCGTGTTAGTATGGGTGTTAACGGAATGAATCTCAAGGACGGTGATTCTGTTGTTGGAATGATTGCTAGTTCGAATGAAGAAACCTTCGTTCTCACACTATCCAAGTTTGGTATGGCGAAAAGAAGCCGTCTAGGGGATGGTGAAATGCACGATCTTCTCGATGAAAATGACGTCCTTGTTATCGATGAACAGACTGGAAAAGCCAAGCAATACCGAGACGGCTATCGTAAAACAAGTCGGGGTGCTGGTGGCGTACAAACTATGAAACTCGACGATGAAAATGGCGATGAAATTGTTCGAGTCCATACGATTCCTGATGAACGTGATCAGCTCTTCCTTCTTACAGGAAAAGGTATGATGATTCGTGTAAAGGCAAGTCAAACAAAGGAAACCTCTGGAAAGGCTACAAAAGGTACTCGGGTCATGGAATTAAGGAATAAGAACAAAGCTGGATTCACCGATGAAATCATTTTCTCTGCTCATCTACCTGCTGACCTTGTTGAAGAAGAAGATGAATTTGAAGCAATGGATACCGATGGTGACGGCGTCGTGAGTCGAGAGGAATTTGAAGCTGCACAGGCATCAAAATCTGACCTAACTCTTGAAGAAGAGTGATGTCGTCCAATCGACGCCTTCAAACATGATTCATGTCTGAGGGTGTTTGTACCGGATAGTTTCAACCAGTACGGTGAGATATATGGATGAGCGTTCTTTGATATACGACTGGAATACCATTGAGTATGAGTTTAACCGAAATCCAAACAATCATCCACACAGTGTTTGGTTTGATGATGAGACTCTACGTGATGGTTTGCAAAGCCCTTCTGCACGTAATCCTACAATTGATCAAAAGATCGAATTGCTCACTTATATGGAGAAACTCGGTATTCAGAAAGTGGACTTGGGTTTGCCAGGAGCTGGACCATTCCACGTCGAACACATCGATTCGATGCTTTCTCACATCACAGAAAACGAATTTTCGATTCGTCCTGGGGCTGCAGTTCGAACACTCATGAACGACATTGAACCATTGGTTGAATTACAACAAAAGCATGGAATTCCTGTCCAAGCATCCGCCTTCCTCGGTACCAGTCCAATACGACAATATGCAGAAGGTTGGACGATGGAAAAGTTGCTTTCAACAATGGAAAAGGCAGTTACATTTGCTGTTAAAAACGATGTAGCGGTAATGTTTGTTACAGAAGACACAACTCGTTCAAAACCTGAAGATATCAAACTGATCTACCAAAGAGCAATGGAACTTGGCGTCCGCAGGATTTGTGTTTGTGACACATGTGGGCACGTTACTCCTAATGGAGTCAAGAAGCTGCTCAATTTCATTGATGAAGAAGTCATCAAAGATGGTGGATATAACCGAAGAGATATCGAAGTAAACTGGCATGGTCATCAAGATCGTGGACTTGGCGTGGCAAATAACATCGCTGCAGTTGAAGCCGGCGCAGACGTAGTCCACGGAACTGCACTTGGGTTGGGAGAACGAGCAGGTAATGCACCTCTCGATCAAACACTCGTGAATCTGAAACTAATGGGAGCGATTGATAACGACTTGTCCGTTCTCGGTGAATACATGGAAAAAGCACACGAATACACTGAAGTTCCTTTGCCAAGAAACTATCCTGTCTTTGGAAAAGATGCTTTCGAAACAGGAACGGGAGTCCACGCTTCGGCTGTAATCAAAGCAATGAAGAAAGGAGATCACTGGCTTGCTGATCGAGTTTACTCAGGCGTCCCTGCAGGAGAATTCGGATTAGAGCAAGTCATCCGAATCGGGCACATGGCTGGCCGTTCGAACATTATATGGTGGTTACAACAACGAAATTATGAAGCGACCGATGAACTTGTTTCCCATCTCTTTGAAGTAGCAAAATCGCAAAGAAGACTCATGGATGATGAGGAAGTTATCTCAGCAATCCAAGATTTCCAATCTTAGAACTAAGATTCTTCTTCAACGTTATCTTCTCTGTTGACTTCTTCCAGGGTTGTTTCAAGCCATCCACTGTCAACACTGCCGCCGTCCCATTCTCCAACAACTTCAACTTCGATTTCAATTTCTTCTTCTTCTCTCCAAACAGGTTCATTAAGAGATCCTTGCGTAACAAATCGACCATGGCTGTCAACTTGTTCTTCTAGAAGCGACATATGTTTTGAGACAGGTAAGAAATGCCCAACAGGCATCCCTGCAGCTACGAATGGATTTGTAGCGATGCATATCATTAATCCATCTTCTGGAGCTAAGATGTCAACAGAAAGACCTGGTGTTGCAGGGTCAGAAATACGAGCAACGACATCCCCTTCTTTCATGATTGATCCACTATCGACGAAGAGATCGAGTAATCCTCCTTCTCCAGCACGTAACCATGTTGATCCACTTGCAAGCATTCTAAATCGTGGCCTGTGTGGTTTTTCCGGAATCATTTTCAAACTTCGAAGAATATTAACAACACCATGCACAGCAACCTTGACTGAGGCTTGGTCAAGCCAATTCGCTCCACCACCTTCGTACGTTATGGAAGGAATATCAATTTCATTTGCATTGCTTCGAAGAGAGCCACTTGGAGGCTTTGAATCTAAAATAATCTCTATTCCGAATGCTTTCGCTAGAATATTTGAACCTGCATGAGCGAGATCTACTCGTATTTGTGGCATGTTGGAACGACCTTTACCTGCGCTATGTAAGTCAATAATTGCATCAGAATCTTCAATTAAATACCTCCAGACTTGGTGGGCAACTCTTCTGGTTGAAGATCCTTTGGGATTGCCTGGGAAATTTCGATTTAAGTCTCTTCCATCGGGGAAGTATCTCGATTTTGATCTATATCCTGGCATATTGACGACAGGCACGATTCGAATCGTTCCTGCAAGCGTTTCAGGATCGAGGGGTTTATCTTTTTCAGTAAATGAATTTCCAAGTAAATGGGTACAAGCAGATGGTCCTGTTAGTTCATCTCCATGCATTCCACCAAGAATTGTAATCGTTGGGCCCGGTCGACTTCCATGGATGATGGTGACGGGTGTAGCCCATGGATCTCCAAGGCTAACTTCGAGCAATGGAAGGTCAATTGTACGAATTGTACCTCTCTTGATGGTTTTTCGATAGAACTTGTAGTCGGCCCATTCTGCATTTCTGTCCCATTCAGTTCTATCTTCAGATTTATGCTCAGCAAGTGCTTTTTCGATGACCTTTCTTCGTCGTTTCGACAACTCATGGGCGATTCTTACTCGCTTTGATTTTTTGGATTTCCGAGCCATTGCAAAAACCTTCTAACTTCACTTCAATCCACTAACAAGGTCTTTCAGCACCATGTCAACATCGGCAGCTTTGGTAACACCTGATGCCAGAAGTACCCCATGAGCGCCTAATTCTACCGCAGTCCGTACGTCATTGCCATCCTTTACACCCGCTCCACACAAAACACGGACATCGGGATTAATGTCTTGCACTGCTTTCACAGTATCTTTGACAATTGCTGGGTCTGCAGAAGTTACTGAGATGTCTCCTCCAATAAGTTCAGGAGGCTCTACTGCAATGAATGTCGGGTTCATCTTTGCAAGAGACTGTGCTTCACTTACATCAATCGCACATGCACAAACTGGGAAATTCTCTGGTAGCGTTTCAAGGAGTTTTTCAATTCGAGAGTGCTCGGATTTATGTTCAGCATGATTGATAATACTTCCTTTAGCACCATGTTCTATAGCGTTTTGCGGTTGCAACCATCCCGTATTAGAACCAAACCCAACAGGGTCTAAATGTTGAGTCCAAACCTCTAGTGATGGAGCTGCTTTTACAACTGAACTGAGATCAAAAGCAGAAACAACCGCTACCATACGAACGTGGTCTTGAGAAGCACTCTCCATGGCTTTCGCTAAATTCACAGCATTCACTCCTAACGCCGAAGCGTATGTTTTGAAATTGACAACAATTAGTGGCTGCATAGTAACGCCTGTGTATTGTTCTTCTTGAGTTCTTCCACGCATGGCTCATGTAATCGGCCATTGTGCATTATCAAGAACAGTATCGTCGGGGATCACAGAATTGTGGTCGACAACAACATTGTTCAATTTACAATTTTTCCCGATGGTTGAATTCCTACCAACCATTGTATTTTTTAATACGGATTTTTCCTGAATCCGGACGCCTTGAAGTAAACTACACCTCGATAGAATTGAATCTTCGATTTGAGTTTCCTTTGCAAGCATCGTATGCTCTACGAGACATGTATCTCCAATTTGGACAGAGGCATCTGCATGCCAGTTACTACCTGTTCTTACCCCTGATTTCCATCGTCGATTCGAAATACACGCTTGTACCCCAGCAGACCAACTCTCAGGTGTTCCCGCATCAATAAAATATCCTTCAAATGCATAGCCATTTAATTCATTCTCTTTAGCTAAAACCGGAAACACTTCTCGTTCGAGAGAACATTTCCCTTTTGGAATATATGAAAAAATATCATCTTCAAAAAGATAGGAACCTGCATTGATCAGATTGGAAAAAACTTCTTCCGGTTTGGGTTTTTCTTTGAATTTAGTAATTCTGTTCTGCTCATCGACTCCAACGATTCCAAAACGAGTTGGATCATCAACCTCCCATAGTGCGAGAGTTCCAATGCCTCCATTTTTTTGCTGTAGGTCAATTCCTTTTTGCATATTCAGAGATGAGATGATGTCTCCGTTTAGGCATGCAAAGGTTCCTGAAATGATGTCTCGGCAATTTCCAAGAGCTCCTCCCGTACCTAATGGTTCACTCTCCGTCACGATTCGCACGTCGAATGGAACTTCGTTATCCTTGAAATATTGCTCAATCATATCCACTTTGTATCCACCGGCTACGATGACTTCGTCAACCTTGTCGCTTGGCATGACTTCTACAACATGTTCAAGCAACGTTTTGTCTAACATGGGCAAAATTGGTTTTGGAATGCCATATGTCCACGGTCGTAGTCGAGTTCCAAAACCTCCTGCTAAAACCACGACTTGCATAGTTTTGGGGCAATGTTTTGCCATTTGAAGTTGTACCCTTTCTCCCCTGTAATTACTAGGAAACCTTTCCGCACAGTTCAAAGACGTTCTTCCATTCGCAGGTAACAGTGATAGTATGAATATCCACGAATATCAAGGAAAAGCATTGTTCAAGCAACATGGCGTGAAGGTTGTTGAAGGGGTTCACTGTACGTCCGTATCAGAAGCACTTGATGCCTATGACCATCTTCAATCCAAGGTTGTCGCAGTTAAATCTCAAATCCATGCAGGAGGAAGAGGCAAAGGAAATCTTTACTCTCCAGGAAGCCGAGATTTGGTAATGGAAGGTGGAGTAAAAATCGCCTTCTCAAGAGAGGATGTTGGGACATATTCGGAAAATATTCTTGGGAATATTTTAGTCACAAAACAAACTGGTGAAGAAGGTAAACTTGTCAACCATCTCTATGTTGAATCCGGATGCGATATTGCACATGAATACTATCTTGCTCTCCTCGTAGACAGAGAACAAAAATCAGTTCTCGTCATGGCCTCTACTGAAGGTGGTATGGATATCGAAGAAGTTGCAGAGGAAACCCCGGAACTTCTTCACAAACTGAACATCGACCCGAATGCTGGTCTTCTCGGCTATCAGATAAGAGATCTTGGTCTTGCTCTTGGTTTGCAAGGTGCTGCTCACAAATCGTTTGGAAAAATGTTGAAATCATTGTATTCATTGTTCCTCAAGGAAGACTGTGCTATGGTTGAGATCAATCCTCTTGTTCGTTCTTCGGATGACGAAATGATTGCTTTGGATGCAAAGATCAGTTTCGATGAAAACGCTGAGTTCAGGCATAAATCATGGGATGATATTCGAGATCTTTCAGAAGAAGAGGATGTTGAAATCCGTGCTAAAGAAACTGGTCTATCATACGTTAAACTCGACGGAAACATCGGATGTTTGGTTAACGGAGCAGGACTCGCAATGGCAACGATGGACGTCATCAAACTCTACGGTGGAGAGCCCGCAAATTTCCTTGATGTTGGCGGTGGAGCAAACGAAGAACAAGTTAAAACAGCATTTTCAATCATTCTCGAAGATCCAAATGTCAAAGGAGTTCTCGTAAACATTTTTGGTGGAATTATGCGTTGTGATATCATTGCCCGTGGTGTAATTGCTGCAACAGAATCTCTTGGGCTCACAGTACCTTTGGTTGTTCGACTTGCTGGAACAAATGTCGACGAAGGAAAAGCAATTCTTGCCGCTTCAACTCTCAATATACATCCTGCTGATGACCTTGCTGAAGGTGCTCAAAAGATTGTAGAACTCATTGGAGGTGAAGTTTGATGGCTATTTGGATTGAAGAAGACGCAAAAGTACTCGTACAAGGAATAACAGGAAAGCAAGGAATGTTCCATGCTGACAAGATGGTTGAATACGGTACCAA
>QQSG01000116.1:9667-18114 GCA_003602665.1 Candidatus Poseidoniales archaeon | reverse complement strand
TACGTACCACCTCCATTTGCAGCAGAAGCGATTATGGAAGCTGCTGATGCATTTGATCAAATCAAAGGAGAAGGCGTTGTTGTTTGTATTACAGAAGGCATTCCAACTCTCGATATGGTCAAGGCTGTTGCCTTTGTTGAAAACCGACCTGGCGTCCGACTCATCGGTCCAAATTGTCCTGGAATCATCACACCTGGAAACGGTGGCGGTGCTAAAATCGGAATCATGCCAGGGCATATCCATGCAAAAGGTCGAATTGGGATTGTTTCTAAATCAGGTACCTTGACCTATGAAGCCGTTGCTCAGACAATGAGCATCGATGAAGGTCAGTCAACATGTGTTGGTATCGGAGGAGACCCTGTTAACGGAACAGGCTTCATTGAATGCCTAGCAGCATTTGAAGCGGATTCTCAAACTGAAGCAATCGTTATGATCGGTGAAATCGGCGGAAATGCAGAACAAGAAGCAGCTGCTTGGGCGAAAGAGAATGTCACAAAACCAATCGTTGGTTTCGTTGCAGGTGCAACTGCACCACCGGGTAAGCGAATGGGACACGCTGGAGCAATTATTTCAGGTGGTAAGGGAACTGCGGAAGAGAAATTCGAAGCATTTGAAGCAGCAGGAATTGCTTGCGCTCGTGATCCATCGGAACTCGGAGCAGTTCTGCTTGAATCCCTCAAAGCAGCAGGCCTACGCTGAGGGTTCCCATGGAATCAACTTGGAATGAACAAATCATTGCTCATTACAAGTCGAACACGTTACATCTTGATTGGCTCTCAAAGCCAACTCAACATCAGTTCCGATGGAGGACATTCGAAGGCAAATGGGTGACCTCTAAGAGGCGAATACGGGATCATGAAACATTGATGAAAGCGATTGGAAAGAACCTTCCAAGCGATTTGTATGTTTCAACTGCATCATGGCTGAATCCAGTAGAATTGCCTCGATTACAGGATACTGAAGCATCCTATCCTATCCTCATCGATCATCTCATAGTTTTCGATATCGATGTGACTCCTTTGAGTCTGAAAAATTTGGAAAAAGCCAAGAACATTGCAAAGGGGCTTCATTCCTTTGTTATGGAGAATGAATCCGTTGAATTTGTCCATGCTACATTCTCCGGAAGCAAAGGCTTTCACCTCATCTACAAAGACACAGACCGTGAGAAGTTCGGTATTCCTGATCCCAAACAACGAGAGGAAACTGTTCGTCAAGAGCGCAAGGACTTACTTTTACGAGTTCTTGAGCAAGGCTTTGGAGTCGATGAACGAATTACTGCAGACACGCGTAGAATCATTCGGTTACCAGGTTCCATTCATGGGAAGACTGGTTTCCAGTGTACAAGCATAGATACTACTCAATTCGATTTATCCGTGACTAAACTTCTAAAACAAATACCTCGGATAGGTCATGCCGTTATCATCCCGAAGAAAGTGAAAGCGACAACCAAAACGCCATTAAAAGAAAAAAGAGAAGATGTTATTGAGAAGGACCATACCTATATGATGGAGGTCAGTAATCACTTACCTGGGACTAAGGATAGGAGTGCACTGCTCTTTTGGACGCCTTACTCATGGGGTACTGATACTGAATGTTTTGAACGATTAAACATTCTAATCGAGATGGAAAAACTTAGCTTTGGTGCTCTTTTTTCAGATGGTGAAAGGATTCTGTTTGTATGCCCTGAATCGATTACTAGAGCAAAGGTAGTAAAAATTCTAAGCGATCTAGGCATGGAGAAATTATCAGAGAATCTAAAACAAAGAGAGCATTATTGGGTTCGAATATCTGGTGTAATGGATGATGATGGTATATGGCACAATGAGCCACAGTTCATCTCCATCATTAACAATGATACTTCAAAATCAATCTATTCAAAAGCACATCTCACATTGCTGACGAAACTTGGTCTTCCAATTGATAGTTCTCAATTTGAGAAACTTGCAGGAAAGAGTGAACCAAGCATGAGAATGGTTATCCGAGACTGATTATTTATAGACTGATTGTCGCTAAAGGAAAATGTCCCCAATGGAGTCTTAGGACTGTGACATTGAACTAAAGTTCGGTAGAAAAAATCGGCGACGGCGCTCGGGGACAGCGCCTAGCCACATTTACGTGATGACATGGCTGGAAAAAATTACAATTCTAGCATAGTACTGGGCGCCGTGTTTTTAGGATTAATGGTTCAAACTTTTCGTGATCCTGTTCATACAGGATTATGGCTTATATTAGCAATTTTTGTTGGTTTTGCACTCATTGCACAAATTCTTGTAGTCAACGGAATTATGCAGGTGACACCTGCCAATCAAATGTCAAGAACCAGCAGGGGCGTATCTCATAATCGAACCGTAATGGACTACAGAAATTACCATTACAACTCAATAATTGCAAAAATAAACTCAAGTGCAGTGACGGCAACTACAGTTGATGAAGCAATACGAACGTATTCGAGTTTATTCAACGTTGGGGAAAAGGCTGCAAAGCCATTTTTCAACAATCAGTATGTTATGTCAACCCTCGGATTGAGTATTCAAGATACTGCACAAGACACATACCAAACTGGAAGTCCTAATCAGAAATCCGAAAATGTGGACTCTAGCTTTTGGGGTAATATCTCAGATGGGGGAACAAAAAGTGAGGCACAGTCTGATGAAATATGTGCGGGTCCTAACTGTTCAACATCTATATCTGCCTTTGATTACCGATGTTATCAGTGTAGAGGACGATTTTGTGAATCGTGTAAGGGATCTGGACTTACATGTCCAAGTTGTTCATAGGAATATTTCCTTTCTGTGGAGTGAATTTTTTGGTGTTCGCCCTAACTGTCGGATTGATTCTAATCTCTGCTTTCCATCTTTACTGTGTGCGTAGAATAACTCTGCAGGGCTGACAAATTCTTTCCAATATCTGAGGAACACCTCAGCATCCTCAGCCTTGCCCGCTAGGATTTTAGGGACTGAGTGATACATTACAAGTTGACTTTTTATTGGCCGCATATACTTCGCTAATACTTCAGGTAGAAGTTTTGAAAGCCAAGTTTCTTCAAAGAAACGGGAAGATCTCGAAATGACATAACGTGGTTTTTCCAGTCTGCCAAGCACTTCTTCCAGTGCTTCAGTGAATATGGCAGCTTCTTCTTCTGTGCTATTGTTTAGATGTACTCGAAGCCATCCTCCTCCTCTGTCACCCCCAGATGTTCGGCAATTGGCTGAGATGTGGCCTGTATGGATGAGGCTGTTTGAGATCGCAGATGCAATTGCTTGAATCAGAGATTCATCAGTCCAAGGACTTTTACCATTAATTCCGAACTTAAATCCTCCTGAAAATCCTGTTGCACACTTTGCTTCAACTGCTTGTGTTGGTAGTGCCGAGAATGGCTGTCCTATGCCCCATAACTCTCGACTACGAACTCTGTTCCGTGATCTCCTCAGCATTTCTTCATTGAAAATCACCATGCCTTCACTGATTCCTTCTGGCTGGGCTTCGGTAAATGCAGCATGTACATGGCCAACTCCTTTCTCAATTGCACCATCATCACAGACGCCATACAATTGCTTGTGTTTCTTCTTGAATCGGTTGTAATCAGCAAACCCGTTTGTAAATTCTTCTGCCAAACAAACGATGTCCCAATTGTTTGCAACCTTCTCTGGCCATTCTTTGTCTAAGCGAATAGAACGTCCCCTAAGTTGGTTGATACTCATACTGGTTGTAACAGTCGTCAGATCAATGAGGACATTAATTTTCGAAGCATCCCAACCTTCTCCGAGAAGTCCTCTTGTCCCAATAAGGCATTTTGTCAATCCATTTTGGAAGAATTCCGTGATCATCATCGAATAGTAACGTGGAATCCAGTCTTTTCCTTTCCCTACAATCTCATGATACGATTGTTTTTGATTATCAGAAAGAACGATTTTTAAATCCCTTTCAGCGATCCATGAACGAGCGGCATTGAGGAAGCGTTCTGCCAAATCATCATCTACAAGAACAGTACTTCCTGTCATCAATATAGGATCCAGGATATCTCCGGAAGAACAATTCACTAAGGCCCTGAATGCCGCCACTGCACCTCCTGCTTCTTCATCAAGAACTCCCTCGACGAGCGTTGTTGCAGACGTTTTCTCAAAGTCGGTTATGACCACAGCACGAATGGCAGGTCCTAAAGATTGCAATTCCGTAGTAATAATATCTGAAATAGCATCTATCTTTGAGGATGCATAGGCCATAATACGGCCCACCGGAGAAGCACATGGTCGTGATCCAGTTTCAGTAATTTGGATCCCTAGGAGTCTTAACCGTCTTGTAATGTCTTCTCCCCTTTCGTGATCTTTTTCTGATTTAGAACGTCGTAATCCATGGCGAACATATCGATCCAAGACTGGGCGTAAGTATGACAGTTTATTGAGGCCAGAATTAAGTAAATCATTTGAGGGATTTGGAACTTCTGATGGCAATTTCATTCCACATTTGGTTAAATAAATGCGAGCTGCATCTGCAAAGTCTGGATTTTTCGTGTGAAACTTTTGCCAAGTTACACTTTTCCCACCGGGTAGAATTCGTTTATCTAAAGTCTCAAAGGTCCAACGTTGTAGATCATAGACTCTCTTTTCATCTTCAGAGGGCTCCTGTAGTTCTGAGATCAGTTGATCAAATTCATCATCCACCGTTGAAATATACTCTAGTTCCTTCTTTGAGGGGCGTACGAAGTAGGATAAATCCTGATAAGGAGCAAGATTCGAATCACGAACTAGAGCAGGTACAGGGACTTCATAGTCGATTTCTCCAAAGAATTCTTGATACCGTTTTGCATCATCTTCATCGATTTGGGAATAGTCAGGTGGAGTAGCCGTGAGTCCCAAAACAATTGGATTGTCAAAGAACTCCCGTACTTCTGCAAGCACTCTGCCCCAATGATGCAGCATATGGTGGCACTCATCCAAAATAATCAACCCGATTCCAATCTCTTTCAATCGAATGAGGGTTTCTCTGGAAGAGTCATGTAATGTCCACATTGCATTGCCGTGTTGTGCCAAATCATCTCTAACCTTTTTCCTATAGACCGATAGACGTGATTTGTAATAGTCTTGATTTTTATCTTTCAGATCAAAGATCCAAGCATCGGCAGATTCCTTCGTATCAGCTTCTCCTTTTTCGATGAGAGTTAAACTCCATAATTGGAGAGCACTTTCATCGAGATCATCTCCCCCTTTTTTTGGCATAGTTATGGATTGGTATGTCAACGATGTCAAGAGACCTGGGTTTTTGGAATCTGTACTGATCAAATCCTCCTTACCATCTAAGTCGAATAGAGATGTACGGGCGGCCCACTGTGCTTGGATTGCAGAATTTGGAGACAGTACGAGTGTAGGCTTTCGAACGAGGTCAGACCAGACATATAATCCAAGCACAGTTTTACCTGATCCTGGAGGAGCAACGATGTGTAAATGCTTACCTTCTAAATCTAATTCAGGTTCAATTACTGATACGGCTGCAACTTGAGATGGTCGCAGTTTTCCAGAGAAATGAATTCCTCCAAAATCATTGAGATTTTTGGTCATACGAACGCCCTTCACCGAGGCGGGCCACGCTTAGGTCCTGAAGGACCTCCTTTCGGTGGTCCTCCACTTTTCTTTGGTCCCGGCGGCCCTCCTCCAGGTGGCCCTGATTTCTTAGGTCCAGGTGGTCCTCCACCTTTCTTTGGTCCCGGCGGTCCTCCACCGGGTGGTCCTGACTTCTTTGGCCCAGAGGGCCCTCCGCCAGGTGGTCCTGACTTCTTAGGCCCAGGTGGTCCTCCACCTTTCTTTGGTCCCGGCGGCCCTCCACCCTTCTTTGGTCCGGGTGGTCCTCCACGTGATGGTTTTTGTTCGATTTCTTCCTCTTCTTCCTCAAAAATTGCTCCACAGTGTGGGCACTTAGGATCTGACTCTTTGACAAGGCCATCACAAACTTCGCAAGCAAACATTTCTTCTTCAGGTTCTTCACTTGCTCCGATGGTACTGACTTTTCCATCTTTCATGCAAGATAAGATGATTTGAACATCCATGTCAAATCCTTTCAAGGCTACTTCTGTTTGAATCGCATGTTCAAATGCAGATTCTAAATCTTCAGGAGTGTCGAGTACTCTGCCATCGTCAACATAGGTTAGGTTTACGATAAGTGCTCCATCAACGGTTTTTGCTTCAGGTGTTTCAACAGCAACTCCGCGCTTTCGAGCAACACGACGAGAAGCAACTTCGCACATTCTTCGCAAAAGGGCTTCATTTGGCGCATCAGATGAAGCCTGGCCCATCGTTCCAGCAATGACTTCTGCAGCAGGAGTAATTCCTTGTGCATCTTTTAGATGTGATGGAAGATCTGCACCTAGATTAGCAAGAACATTGGTTGCACTCGATTGATTCATGTTGAGCCATTGACTTCTTCGCTCAGTTTTTACAGCCCGTTCGGTTTCAGCCAATCGATTTACCATCGCATCTGTAGGCGATGCAGCTGGGTTGTTTGATACAGTTGTCCCTCCTAACTGCGGTTCGACGTTTGATGTTGGAAGTGCCCCGCTGCCAAGTGTTGGTCCCTTCGGTTGTAGAGGAAGGTCGCTTCTTTGCTGACTCTGAGGCATTTGACTAGGTTGATTCTGACCAAATGGTTGAACTTGCGGGAATTGGTTACTCATTTGATTAGGAAATTGAGAAGGTTGTTGCGGAGGTATTTGGCCGCCCGGGGGCAGATTTGATTGTTGATGAATTCCTGATGCAATTTGTTGAAGAACATCGGCAGGGATTCCTTGGGGCATCCCTTGTTGTTGTGCATCTCTTTGTTGACGAACAGCCTCTCCTGAAACGACCCCAAAACCGCGACCTCCAGTTACTTCGCCTCCACCAAGACTCGTAGAGCCAATGGCTGAGAAACTGCCCGCTCTGGACATTTCTTGACGTGAGCCACATTCTGGACAGAAGATACTGTCATCCGGAATCATTGCAGCGCAAGAACCACAGTCCATCTCCTCACCTATGCAGACGTACCGCCCCTTCAATCTAAAGTCTTCTGTATTATGGGCACGAAAATTTCTCAGTGAGAACACGAATCTTCATGCGGAAGAGTTGGTTGGGCAGGACAGGAGAGGAGTCAGTGGCAGTACTAATCAATGCTAAAATTGACAAACTTCTCGAAACGACATCACGTTCGTTTTACCCAACTCTAAAATATCTTCCAAAAAAGGTACGGGGGCAAATTGGCCTGCTCTATCTTTTGGCTCGACTTGCTGATACCATTGCTGATTCTAAGCACGGAGAAGCGGAAATTTTGCTCGACCTATTAGGAAAATACAATGATGTTGCTCAAGGACGTGAGACAAACTTGCCTGATTTCACAGAACTCGCAGAGATTCAAACAAACCCACACGAAGCTGAACTCCTCCTAAATGCAGATGATGTTATTGAAGGATTACAAGAGTATGATCAAGGAGATCGTGAGCGTATTCTTGAATGCTTAGAGGTAATCGTCGGAGGCCAAATACTTGACCTAAAACGCTTCGGAACAGCGATGGAGGGTGGCAGTATTTCATCCCTTGATTCTGATGCTGAATTAGATGATTATGCCTACAGAGTTGCAGGTTGTGTTGGTACCTTCTGGAGCAAAATGTCTCTTGCCCATCTTATGACTCTCTCCCCTGACAAAGAGAAAATTTTTCTCGAGAAAGGAATTCGATTTGGTAAGGCACTTCAAATGATTAACATTCTCCGAGATATCCCCGAGGATTTACGATTTGGTAGATGCTATATTCCCAGTGAAGCACTCGCAGAGCATGGATTAGTTCCAGAAGATCTCTTGGAGGATTCAAATCTTGATTCTTTCCGCCCACTTTATGATGCATATTTGGACCTGACAAATGACCATCTAGAAGCCGCTACAGATTATATCCGGATGCTCCCCGACAAACAATTTCGGCTCAAAGCCTCGTGTATGCTGCCTGTCTTGATCGGTCAAAGAACAGTCACACTTTTGAGGACAGGTAATATTCTTGATTCTGATGAGAAGATTAAGGTTACAAGGGACGAGATGAAATCTTATGCGAGGAAATTGTTACGTGCTCTTATCATTCCAGGCGGAGTAAGTCGTTTGCTCAAAAAGAACAAAGATAAGTGAATATTATCTCTCTTCATGTTGTTTGTAAGTTAATGTTCACATCATTTTTTGAAATGTAATAGATTTAAACTTTCGAGAGGAGGCCTCTTAAGGAAGTAGCGCGAGCAACAACTGGTTAGGATGCTGGAACGTCGAAAACCCCTGGACCTTCTCTTCCCATTGAAGGGAGGTGCAGAGAGTTCTGTCTCTGCAAAGGAGAACCCTACTCCACTCGATCGTCTCCGAGCGGGTGTTATGCTAGCCAGAGATGCAGTTAAGGCTGTGAGTATGACTGCCATGGAAGCCCTTCGCGAAGGAGCACTCATGATCGG
>QQSG01000116.1:2071-9114 GCA_003602665.1 Candidatus Poseidoniales archaeon | reverse complement strand
TATGTTTACTGCTACAGGGTTGCATCAGTTGTTGGCTTAATGTGCATTGAGATTTACGGATATGATGATCCTCGAGCAAGAAAGTTTGCTGAATCGTGGGGCATTTTCATGCAACTTACAAACGTACTACGGGACGTGGGTGAAGATATCGAGAGAGATCGTGTTTACCTTCCACTTGACGAACTTGAGCATAACGGAATTAGCGAGGAAGATCTTCATGGAGGAAAAGTTGTACTCAATTCCTCATGGGAACCTTACTGTCACCATTATGCTAAGCGTGCTCGAACCTATTTGGAAGAGGCACGACAGTTGTTACCTCTTCTCCCTCGCCGAACTCGTTACTCTCCGGCTGCTATGATTGCATTCTATGATAAAATTCTGAAGCAAATAGAGAAGCAACAAGGAGATGTATTCACTCGTAGAGTCGGTTTGTCCAAGGTTCAGAAACTATCCTTAGCAGCCGCAGTTTACCTTCGACACAGATTCCTACCTAGGTTCCTTGACCCGCTTTGGTCAGGTCTAGCAAGAATTGGATTGCTTCCAAACGTTTGAATCTCTGAAGTGAGATTGAAAATCACTCTTAATTCAGACTGTTCTTGTGAACGCTTGAATTCCAGTAATGTAACGTCCAATAATGAGGTTGTGGATATCATGTGTTCCTTCGTATGTCTTAACAGATTCAAGATTCGCCATATGTCTCATGACTGGATATTCGTCTAGGATACCATTGGCTCCGTGTATGTCTCGTGATACACGAGCGATTTCTAGTGCAATATCCACGTTGTTCATCTTAGCAAGAGAAATCTGTTCATTAAACCAAGTACCATCGTCTTTCTTTCGTCCTAGATGATACGCAAGAAGCTGTCCTTTTGTAATCTCTCGAAGCATCCATGCTAGCTTGTTCTGGACCAACTGGTAAGAGGCGATTGGATGATCGAATTGAATTCGACTCATCGAGTAAGTTTTTGCACTATGGAAGCAGGCCATAGCAGCACCTAAAGCGCCCCATGATATTCCAAAGCGAGCATTATTGAGACATGAAAATGGCCCTCTTAGACCTTTCACGTCTGGTAGCATACGGTCCTTTGGGATTTTACAATCTTGGAACACAAGTTCCGATGTTACAGAAGCTTTGAGTGAATGCTTTCCTTTCATCTCTGGAGCGGAATATCCTTCGTCGTCCTTTTCGACAATAAACCCACGAATAACTCCGTCAAGTTTCGCCCAAACGACTGCTACATCCGCAATCGTACCGTTTGTTATCCACATCTTTGCACCGTTGAGAAGATAATGGTCTCCCATGTCTTCTGCCTTTGTGACCATATCTCCAGGATTGGAACCATAATCTGGTTCAGTGAGTCCAAAACAGCCAATGTATTCTCCACTCGCTAGTTTAGGAAGGTACTTGTTTTTCTGTTCCTCACTTCCGAAATCCCAGATTGGGTACATTGCAAGAGATCCTTGGACAGAAGCAAAAGAACGAAGTCCAGAGTCTCCTCTTTCAAGTTCTTGGCAAATGAGTCCGTATGCAACATATGAAAGTCCAGGGCAACCATATCCTTTCAATGGAGCACCCAAGACACCCATTTCTCCAAGCGCAACTCTCCACTCGTCAAGGAAAATGCCTTCCGCACATGCGTGCTCAATCTTAGGAATGACTTCTTCATCAACCCAATCACGAACCATGTCGCGAATCATAATTTCTTCTTCAGTAAGTAAGGACTCAATGTCGTAAAAGTCGACGCCTTCGTATGGTTCCATAATGTTCCCTAGCATGACGTGGTTGAAAGTAATTGATGAACTTTAGCACGAACTCCATGAGGATAGGAATGGTTAATTTTTCTTATCAAAGCCTCGCAGTTGACGGTATTTCCGTTGTAAATATGGTGAATTCATGTAAATCAAACCAATAATGACTCCCGGTACTGAAATCGCCACAGCAGTGAAAACAATTGTTTCCATTATTCCTAAACTTGGTGTAATTTCATCAGGAGTTATTTCGACAATTTTCCCATAATTTGTGAGCATCCATCCATCATTTTCTCCCTTTTCCCAAAGAAGGGTGATACTTTCTCCAGCAACAGTTGGATTGAATTCCGTTAAGTCTTCCGAAGAAGTGTGAATAAAAATCTCATTCAATTTAGGTTGGTATCGGACTGATTCCATAGGAGCCATGTGGACGAGGGTAGTTCCATCATATCCACGGCTGAGTTTGATGAAATCGCTATCACCGTCTTCCAGAAGACGTGCTTCCGTTTTACCATCACCGTCAAGATCACCAGTGGATTTGGATGCATCTGAGATATCGAGGCGTACCAAAAGGTATTGCCGCTCACTTGCAAATCCAGTGCATGTGTAGAGTGTGGGTTGTGGGCAATCAATTGCCATCCATGCCTGGTTTGATGTACCGCTTATCCAAGTTAACTCTCTTGTTCTATCAATGACTCCAATGCCATCTTCAAGAGTTGTGACAACACAAATATTCTGTTCAAGATGACAGGCTATGTCAGTAATAGTCGAATTCATACTGCCTTCTATTTCTGATAGTCCTTCACCTTGGTTGAAACTGTATATGTTGCCATTTTTTGCTCCAAAAAAGGCTAAATCGCCACCAGCCCTCCATTCAACATTTGTAAGTTCTATTCCGTTTACGATTGCAGCTCCGTTCAAAGATTCAATTGTTTGGTCAGAGTGAACATATCGTAGGGCTGCTCCTAAATCACCAGCAATGAGTGCAGTCTGGCCGTTCGGGTGCCATGCGATATCATTGAAAGCAGCACTTCTACCACTATCTATCGAAATATCCTTTGTTCGATCACCTGGTTCATTCGCAGAAAAGGCATGAATAAATCCCTCTGAACCTACTACGAGAACTGTGGTTCCATCTGGAGAAACATCCCCTGCCTTCAGTGCAAGATTTTGAGAACTAAGCGGCGTTAAATCAGCAAATTTGACTTCAGAAGCAGAAGTCATTGGTAGAAGGAGAACCCCAATCAGTACTATCGCTACTATCTTGCGCATAGTTGGCGCAGAGATTAACACAAAAAAACCCCCCGCATGAGGTGGCTTCTCTTTCGCGAGACTTATGAGGCACCTGTCGATGGCCCAACATGGAGCGATTCGCAGTTAAGCGTGGTTTAGAAAAGTCGATTGGTGGAAATGCCGGTCTTGCAAAGTTAGCAGCA
This sequence comes from Candidatus Poseidoniales archaeon, assembly GCA_003602665.1. Classification (GTDB taxonomy): domain Archaea; phylum Thermoplasmatota; class Poseidoniia; order Poseidoniales; family Poseidoniaceae; genus MGIIa-L2. The sequence goes on along the minus strand of QQSG01000116.1, from coordinate 5,929 downwards.
CAGCATTTTGAAAATGTACAGGCAAATTCCGAAGGCGAATTCGAAGCATCCTTCGGTCTTCTTTCATCCATCAAGGGTTCTTACACAGATCAAGGTAAACTCCTCGTCGACGTTGTCCAACTCAAAGGTTCCGATCTTGAATCGTTTTTGTCTCAAGATGGTGGCCGTGAAGCAGCTTTAGCAAGTCGTAAGAGTTGGTCCGCATTCCTCGATGAGGCAACTGGATACACTGCGAAACAACGTGGTGATAAGGCCAAAGAAGACGCAAAGAAATTCTCAAAGGCTAAATCTGGAATTAAGATGATTCGTAAATCAATCGAGATGAGCACTACTGTAACTCAGGAAACGATTGATCTTGCAGAATCCATGATTGCAGAAATCGAAAAGATGATTGAAGCAGGAACTCCTCCGTCTGAAGGTAAAGTGAAGAAACTCACGGACCTTGTTTGAGGTGGGTAAATGGACGTCGATACGCTCCTATCTCCTTTTGAGGAAAGATATGAACGTATTAAAGAACTAAACGAAGAGCAACGTAAGCGCCTATGTCTTATGGTTTCAAATGTTGAAGAATGTGTGGGTATTAACCACCTTGTCGACTGTTTGGCTGATGAGACTTCGATGTCTGGGGATGGTGTAATCCGTTGTTATGTCGGTTTCGAACCAAGCGGAAAAGCCCACATTGGCTGGAAGGTTCTTTCTTTGCAACTTAAACGCATGCTAGAGGCTAAAGCGAATGTCTTAGTTTTCCTCGCAGATTGGCACGCTTGGGTCAATGACAAATTCGGCGGCAAGATGGATGATATTCAGAAAACAGCCGTGTATATGGAAGAGACTTTCCGAGCTCTCCTTGATTATCCAGAAGAAGGAGAAGGTCCAGGGCAACTTCGATTTGTTTGGGCTAGTACGTTGATGGATTCTGGTGATTATTGGGCAAGAGTACTTCGTTGTTCGAAGGGAGCAACATTGCCGATGGTTCGTAAAACATTCACAATCATGGGGCGTGATGAAGCTTCTTCAGATCACGATTTGTCTAAATTCTATTATCCTGCAATGCAAGCCGCAGATATTTTCGAACTTGGAATTGATGTCGCATTAGGCGGAATGGACCAAAGGAAAGCCCACATGTTCATGAGAGATATGGCTTCGAAGTGGAACTGGAAGAAAGCAACTTGTCTACACACACCTATTCTTTCTTCATTGAAGGCTTCGGGTGTCCGTATGGATTCCTTTGACCATAAAATGAGTAAATCCGATCCAAACGGGGCCCTTTTGCTTCATGATACACTTCAGATTGTCCAAAAGAAAATGAAGAAGGCTTATCTCGATCCTGCAGATAATCATTCACCAGTTTACGAATTAGCCGAGCATGTTGTTTTACCAGAATTCGGTTCAATTACTGTTACTCCGAACCCTAAATTTGGGGAGGCTAGTACTTGGGATGACCTTGAGCAGTTCAAGCAGGCAGTAAAAGATGGTACACTCCATCCTTTCGATGCGAAGATGGGTGTAGCAGAAGGCGTAGCAAACGGATTAGTTTCAATTGCTAAGCATTTCGAAGAGCACCCAGAGACTTACGAGACGATGCTCAACATTACTTCCTGAAATATGTTCACAAGCTGTCAACACTAAAGGCATGAATCTGAAGGATACGTCGTGTATCTTTCATGAAGTTTCTATCAGGTACAGGATCAATCTGTACAACGCCGTTAACTCTTACAGTATCTCCTATTTTGTAAGTATCTACATACTCGTCATCTATCACGACCCAGATTGGTTGACCTGATGAATCGTCGATATCTGAAACAGATAAGTATTGAATATCCTTGTAAAATGATCCCTCTGCTGTAAGTTTCATCGAGGACTTAAGACGTTCATAGACTCCATAGGGAATTTTACCTTCGAATGTTTCCATTGCCTTGTCAAAACATACCTTACAAGGTCCATCAGGACGCTTTCTCTCACGAGCTATTTTCTGTTTGACAATATCTCTTGACTCACACCGTGCGCACACATAGAGCGCTTCCTGTAGATAGCCCAAACGGGGTCCTACATCCTTAATTCGCACGACACAACTGACAATTTTCCCTCTATTTCTCATACGTAATGATGAGACACTCTTCGTGCGCTCAGGTGGGAGGAAAAGGGGTCGGAGAATACATCGAATGTCGCTTACTTCGTACTCAGCAACCATTGTGCGAAGAACTTCATTAGCGAGTTCAATCGTTTCCTCTGGTGCTTCATTGAAGTACAGGCTTAGGACATCATCTCGATCTATATCTCTGTAATCGACTTCAAAGGCAAAGATTGGTTGCTCAAGACAATCGGTTCCTTTTAGGGAAGCAAAATCCTCGCTGTGTTTGGATTCAAACAATTCTCTCCAAGCGTTGAGGGTGTCTGCTTGGGCGGGAGAAGGTCCGGGAAATACTCGTTCATCTGACATGGAAGTTGGCCTTGAGACAGACGGTTTCTAAAGATTTCCGTTGTTTTGATTTCTGCTTGTAAATTACAAACGCCTCAAAGCCAATCTTCATGAATCGAGCCACATTCCGATGAACGATACAGATGCCTACAATCGTCGTTCTCGTCAAGCAAGTTCCCGATACGAATGCAAAAATTGTGGTCCAAGGTGACCGAGTTGATCTTTCATCCGTTAAGATGGTCATGAGCCCATATGACGAGTTTGCAATCGAAACCGCAATCCGCCATAAGGAAGCTACAGATGGTACCGTAACGGCATTGACCATCGGTGGACCAGGCTCAGAGAAGATTCTCAAAGATGCAAAAGCAATCGGTGTTGACAACATTGTACGGGTTTGGGACGATTCATGGTCTGATCTAGATTCCAATGCACTTCAAAGTATTCTATCTGAGACAATCCAAGGATTGGGGGCTACTGTCGTCTACTGCGGGAAATCTGCTGCCGATACCGGTGCTGGCTCTACAGGACCTGGGCTTGCTGAAAGACTAGGGTGGGGAAATGCCTCCAACGTCATCGGAGCAGAATTTTCAGACTCCGTTACCGTGTCAATGCCAGTTGAATCAGGGGTTGCTAAAATCAATGTTGCTTTACCGGCAGTTATTTCTTGCGACAAAGGAGATTTCAAAGTACGTAAGCCAAATGTCAAGGGAATTATGATGGCTAAGAAAGCCAAAGTGGAACTCATGAGCGCTACAGCACCATCGTCTTCAATCAATATCGCTTCTCATTCAATGCCTCCTGCAAAGCCTGCAGGAAAAACATTCGAAGGCGGAGCGAGTGCTTCGCAGGTGGCTCAACTACTTCGTGATGAAGCAAATGTACTATGAGGTGAATAATATGACAAATATGATTGTAATAGCAGAATTATCAAAGGGAAGTATCCATGCTTCAACCGCAGAACTTGTAACAGCAGCGCATGCTTTTGGTGGAGAGCCAACACTTGTTGTTCCATGTACAGACGCATCGATTGCTGACTCAGTAAAATCTCTTTCTGGAATTTCGAAGATCATCGCAGTAAAGTCCGATGTTTTTGATGGAAACGACAGCAGTGGATGGGCGAGTGCTCTTGACAGCGCACTTCCCTCCGGTACTATCCTTTGTCTAGCAACCACGCGAAGCAAAGACGTAGCAGCACGTCTTGCGGCACGACGAAATATTTCAGTCGTTCAAGATGTCATTCGAATAGATGGTGCAAATCTAACTTCTCCAATATACTCTGGAAAGGCAAATCAAACGGTTTCCGTTTCTGGAGAGGCAGTCGTCACTGTTCGAGCAAACGTTTTCGATTCTGCAGGAAATGGTGGAGACTGTGATGTATCCGTCGTTGATGCATCAGGGGATGTCAAAACTGCAGTGCAAGAAATCATGCAACGAGCAAG
>QQSG01000116.1:0-2013 GCA_003602665.1 Candidatus Poseidoniales archaeon | reverse complement strand
TCACCTGCAAATTTTGCTCATTTGGAAGCAGTTGCAGATACAATTGGTGCAGCAGTTGGAGCCTCAAGAGCTGCTGTTGACACATGGGATGAGATTCCTCATTCAATGCAAGTTGGTCAAACAGGTAAAACAGTTAATCCAAATCTCTACATTGCAGTCGGAATTTCAGGTGCAATTCAACACCTTGCAGGAATGCGCTCATCAAAGTACATCGTAGCGATCAATAAAGATGCTGATGCTGCAATTTTCCAACATGCAGATTATGGAATTGTAGCAACTTGGGAAGAGGCACTGCCTGTATTCCAAGAAGCACTTTCAGCAATGCTAAATTAAGCATACTTACCAAACGTGAAGGTACCACCTTCACCTGCTGAATCGCCAACGAAAGGATTTGTTGTTTTCTCATGACCAATTGTGGTTAGAGGACCGTGACCAGGATGAACAATCGTCTCTGGATTTAAAGGCCATAATTTTGTTCGAATACTGTTTGAAAGGACATTGAAATCGCCTCCTGTATTTTCTAAATCAGTCCTCCCAACCGATCCGGCGAATAAGGTGTCTCCTACAAACAAATGATCGGCTTCATCATCGATTACCAGTCGGAGACAACACCCTCCGAGAGTGTGTCCAGGTGTGTGGAGGATTTCAAATTCAATAGAGCCGAGTTTCAACATCTCATCATCCTTTATTTCAACATCAGCAAGGGCGGGTTCAGGAAGATGAATTCCATATCGAACAGCTGCTGTTTTTGCTAATGTTTGAAGGAAGGTGTCATCAGGATGAAGATACCAATCTACATTGTAGTGTTGCTTGAGTGTAGGGATGTGCCCACTGTGATCGAAATGGGCATGCGTATTCAAGAGAGCAACAACATTTCGTTGAATCGATTGAGTTTCCTCTTTGGAGTAGTTTGACCAATTAGGACCGTTACCTTCACAATTTTCTATCCAACTGATTAAACGCTGAGGTTCATCACCACCGTCGATGATAACAGTGTCACCTGTTTGTACATCTGTTACAACAGAGCATCTCATCTGAAGTGGACCGACTAGAAAGTTCTCAATCAGTGGAGATTGGACGCCCATGTCTAGGCGAGTAACTTCATCTTCATGAATCTGAGGATAGTATTGTGATTTGAACGTAATCCGTTGTTAGCACACCATCTGAGGCTTCAACTCGCAGTTCGAATTGATGTGTACCAATTGGAAGTTTTACCTTTACTTTGGCAGAAGTAGCAATTTCCTTTCCAGTTGAATCAAGCCAAGACCAACGAACAATGTTGTTTTGAGGATCATTCGTATTCGAAGCATCAAGAGTCAATATGAGGGATGTTTCTCCCGTATCAAGGACATATGTTTGATCATCACCAGCATGAGCTGATGGCGGAATGAACACTTCACTAGATTCATGAAGCATACTCAATAAATCCTCTCCTTCTTCTTCATCGATGTCTTCTATTGACTGACTAATTTCATTCAGTGCATCCGAGAGTGCATCAAATGCAAATTCTTCAATTCGATCAGAATCTGTAAGCATCTCTCTCTCACCCTCTGACAAAAGAGATTCAAAGTCGTCTACGTTTCTATAGACAACTTCTGGATTGGTTTCAGCAAAAACGACTTCTTTCTCAAACCAGCCTTGCAGAAACGAATCATCCACTTCAACAGGTTCTTGATGGATGCTACAGACACCGACTGGTTCTGCTTCTGTCCAATCGTTTTGATCTTCACCAAAAAAGAGCATTTTAGTTTGTTCCTTGTCGGTAATAATTTCTTCAACTAATCCTTTGTGTTCGATTGTCCAATCGATTTCATTTGAAATCAAATCAATACCATATACATTGAACCAAGTTCCGACAAGTAGATGCTTTTCAGTTAACTCAAGACAGCGTATTGCATAGGGAAACTGATGTATTACACTTAATTCATAAACATCTGAAACGCGAACAATCGTTCCGTTATCTAATCCAAGATATTGAATTTCATTTTTCGAAGAAAACGCTCGAACACGGCC
>QQSG01000115.1 GCA_003602665.1 Candidatus Poseidoniales archaeon | reverse complement strand
ATACGAATCCTACATGATTCTCTTTGCAAACAACTTATCCAACTTGGGATACAAACACACACGGCAAGCGTTCTTACATGCCTCCATTACCATGGAGCTTCAACATCAAGAGATTTGCAGACTCAGTGTAACTTACGTCAACCAGATGTAAGCATAGCCATAAATGAACTCCGTGAAATGAATCTTATTATTCACAGTGCTATTAATCAAACCAATCGAGGTAGGCCTGCTCACATGTATCGCTTGAGATACAAATTGGAACAATCACTTCAACCATTCATGCGAATTGCTCAGGTACGCGCCCAAGATATCCTTTGTGGAATAGATACGATCAACCAAATCGTTGGATCCATCTCAGATGAACAAACAATAGAATCTACGGTAGCGTGAACAAAACATCATCGCCGTGCCCATCTAACAGGCGTAACTTAACTCCAGCGTCAATCCAAGCATGTGCGTAGTTTATTGCTCCAAAGGCTCGTATGAAATCTCCCTGCTTCAAGAAATATTGAGCATCAGAAGAATAGTCATCCGCCATTGATAACAATGTATTGAGCATTTCAGATTCAGGGCTTCCTTCTTCAACAAGTGGTGTTGCTTTCTCTCGAGCTTTACGAGTGATGGATAGGTAATGTTCGACACGCTCTACTGTCAGAGTTTTTCCAGGGTCCATTCAATCACCACCTTTTTGACGTCCCAAAAGACGCTTTACGTCTTCCTTTCTACCGAGAGTTTCATACAATTCGATAGCTCGTGAAAGGCGACCTTCATCTTCTGCGGTTTGGGCTCTTTGGAATAATGTTCTTCGTTCATCCCAACTGCGAGCGAGTTTCGCATCTGCTGCTTCTTGGTGTCTGTGCCGCTTTTCTTCTTCTGCAAGTGCAGGATCGACCCAACGCCTTGTCAATCCGTCTCTGCGAGCAGTGATCATAGAATTACGGCCCAATCGTAGAAGTAAATCTCCAAGTTGCATACCATCTCCTATTCGAGACAATTCGTTTTCAGAAGCTAAATGGTCGAGATGTCCTTCAATTCCGAGTACCCACCAGCCATCTCCAGCGCGAGTAGCCATAAGAGGTTCTAGTGAATCTGTTTCAACTCGATCCATAGAATCCCATCCGAATGGATGTGGGGTTCCTTCCCATAATTGACCATCAGAGGATAACATGAGTAATCGACCATCCATAAGCAGGGAGCACCAACTCCAAACCGTTTTATCGATAACTCTGCGTTTATCTTGATTAGCTATTTGCCCACACAAAATAACTCCTTCAGAAGATTGCCATAGCAAATGTTCCCTATCAAGCCATCCGACAAGTCTTCGAACAATTCCCGAGGAGATTCTGCGTATTCCTTTCCCATTCGAATCGAAAAGGTGGAGGTTTCCATCTCTTCCAGAAAGAATCCAGCCCCCGCCAGGTCGATAGAGAAGGTGCAGGAACCCACCAGGGCTGCTCCTGCCCTCATGCAGCATAGTCCCATCAACAGTTTTCACGACAAAGAAACCGTGTGCTGCCAAAATACCGATTGTCCCTTCACCATTACAAATTGCGTGTACTTTGAACGGCATTGTTTGCTTCCATTGAATCTCATTTGACTCATTGAAGAGAACCAAATCGAGACCATAGGCTACTGCAAGATGACCATCTATTGCAGCGATTGCACTAATTCGAGATGGGGCTTGCCAAGACCATGAAACTGTCCAAGACATCACACATCACCTCCTACGAGGCCCCAAGCCATCATCTGGGCAAGTGCTGTTCTTGTCAGACCAAACATTCGAGATCGCCCAACCATCCTCACATCAAGAATACCTGCCTTGTGTAATCGATTACAAATCTGAGAAAGTCTTGCTCTTTTTATGTTCAATTTCTCCAATAATTGTTTGTCTGAGGGAGAGACACTTCGTTGTTGAGCAATTGAAACCACAATGGTTTCAGCTTTTGTGAGTGATGTCAAAACTTGTACGTTGAGGGGGTGTTCCTCTTTGCCCCCTATTTTGGGTCGAGAAAGCGTTTGCAGGCTTTCAGCAAGTTTGTTGGAAACCATAGTATCTCCAGAAGGAGTAAGAAGTTTTGAAAGCAAATCAGTAAGGGTTTTCAAGATCAAATCGTTTGGCTGATGAGTGTTCTCTTCAGCCATCTCTGGGTAATCTGACTCGAATGTTTCGAGTATGAGAGATTCAGATTCTAGAGCGTTTTCAGCAGGAGGAATATCCTCCACCTCATCATCCTGTATCGGAAGTGAGTTTTTGCTTACCCATAAGGAATTAGCACCATCGAGTTGTTGATACTCACCCTCTGGTTCTTCTATTTCATCTATCGATTGGCTTGTCTGTTTCCAACGACCCCTAAGGCCGCCAAAGATACCTACTGGCTGGAGATTGTCTTCAGTTACGTAGGTATCATCAATGGGTTGTTCTTTCTTTTCCTCAATAATTGGCTCTTCAAGTGATTCAAGATTGAGATCAAAGCCCATTGTCCCGGACATACCAGGCCCATCTTCCCACTCATCAATGCCTTCGACAACGGCTTCTTCTTCATCATCAGAGAGTTCCTCTGAGTCCAAGTCATCAAGCAGTTCATGTTCCTGATTGAAAATACCCGTATCAATTTCTTGAGGTATTGGTGAAGGAGTGTCCTCTGTAACCATATATTCTGAAATCGGACTCTGAGGTAACTCAGGCAACATCTGCCCGTCGATTACTGAGCGTAGAACTTTGATGATTGATCCAGGATGGCCGTTTCTGCTCGCAGCCAATACCTTTCCAGCCTCTTCAGTAGTCATCTGATAGGGTTCGTTTGAACACGTACCAATTCGACGTTCAACGAGGGCTTTTACACTGTCCGCATCTAATTCTTCCATTGGCCGAACTTCGAAGCGTTCTCTGATTTGTTCAGAAAGAAGTGACTTTTGATTTGGATTAACGGCCACAACGATCAATGCTGCTAAACGTTCGAAAAATGGCACTGAGGCAAGTAAGCACGCTTCTAAAGAGGCAATATTAGCCATATCAGCATCAACAGAAATCAGGGGTAAGTAATTTCTCTTACTGTGAAGGGAAGCCGCAAGTTCTCGCTCAAGCTTTTTGTGATCACTCGGCGCGGTCACATTAACAACTTGTGAATAAATATCTCGAAGTAGTTCAAGACCAGGATTAACTGTGTCAATTCGGTCAACATGAATGTGCAAGTTGGTTTTTCCACCAAGACAATTGACAAATGATGTCTTGCCGGAACCATATTGTCCTACAAGCAAAATCCTCCGAGAGGATTTGAATTGGATGTTTTTCTCCATTTCTTCGAAATATGAATGCCTTCCAACAAGAAGGTTGGAATCCTTTGCCGAGAGAGGTCCTTGAGAAAATGGATCTTCTCGAAGACTTGGTAGACGCAAATCCACTGTTCCAGTATGCATGTGCTAGCAACTCCGAACAAGTATATGACCTTTCATGGAAATTGAGGCTATAAGCGACCTGTTAGGACACGTTAAACGAATAACGAGAGTACAGATATGCTCTTGATTAACGTATCCTTAACGCTTTTTTAACGCGTTAATTGAAGCGTTAAATGCGTTAACTTGTTCCGATTGGTTGATGTTTCAAGAACTTCTGGCTCGTATGGGGAGAGAGACCATGCCTGTCGATAACAGCCGCTTGAAAGGATTCTACAAACTGTCTGTCGATGAACGACGTCAACTTATTGCAGAAATCACTAATCTTGCCCCTGAACAAGTTGCTGCGTTAGCAAAAAATGGAGAACTAGACGACAGCGCAGCAGATCGGATGATTGAGAATGTCATCGGCACGATGTCCCTTCCAGTGGGCGTTGCAACGAACTTCATTATCGATGAAAAGCAGTACGTCATCCCCTTTTGCCTTGAAGAATCAAGCGTTGTAGCTGCTGCTTCGAACATGGCCAAGCGTTGCCACACCCATGGGGGCTTCACATCAAATAATGACGGACCTATGATGATTGCTCAGATCCAAATCCTTGATATTCAGAATCATGATGATGCCGAAAAGGCAGTTCTTGGGAACAAGGAGGCATTGATAGAATTAGCAAACAGTTTACCTTCCACGATGGTACGTCTTGGAGGAGGATGTAAAGAAATCACAACTCGGAGCATAGAAAGCCTCTCTGGCCAGATGTTCATTGTCCACATCCACGTGGACTGCAGAGATGCAATGGGTGCAAACGCTGTTAATACAATGGCAGAACTTCTGGCCCCCGAACTTGAAAGAATGACTAAGGGAAGGGCATTATTACGTATTTTATCTAATTTAGCAACAGAAAGGCTTGCAAGGGTCAAAGCCACGTTTACCCCTGAAGAGATGAGCAACAATGGTGAACGAAGAGATGGTCTGAAGATTATTGAAGGCATACTTGAAGCATATCATTTTGCAGTCTCAGACCCATACAGAGCTGCAACACACAACAAAGGCGTCATGAACGGCATATCCGCAGTTGCTGTAGCATGTGGCCAGGATTGGAGAGCCATCGAAGCAGGTTGTCACGCATATGTCGCCTATTCTCAAGGAAGATACGGATCTATGACTCATTGGGAACTTGATTCAGAAGGTAATCTAGTTGGCTCTATTGAGACGCCTATGGCGGTTGGAATTGTAGGAGGTGCCTCCAAAGTGCACCCTGTTGCTCGGACAAACCTAGAGATTCTTGGTGTCGAATCTGCACAAGAACTAGCCTCTGTGATGGCTGCAGCAGGACTTGCTCAGAATTTAGGGGCGCTAAGAGCCCTCGCAACAAGCGGAATACAAAAAGGGCACATGAGGCTCCACGCTAGAAATATGGCTGTCAGTGCTGGAGCAGAAGGTGATGAAATAGATGATGTTGCTAAACTCTTGATTGAACATGATGGGCCAATTACTCAGACAAAGGTTTCGGAGATACTTGAAGCATATCGCTCTTAATCACTCTTCTTCCAATGGCAAGGTGGCTTGTATGAGACCATCTTCACCAATTTCTTGCAAGGCATCGACTTCTTCCATCCCATCAAATAGACCTGCATCAGTAACTTGTTCCCTGAACCACTTTCGTACTTTCCGTAGATCTGTATGAGGGCAGCCAAAGGCTTCAGAAAAACGACGTGTCGTCGTTAACCGACGAGTGTTGCCTTCCTTTCTTCTTTGAATCATCCCGTATTGAGCAAGTTCTCGTACGTAATCATACGCTTTTTGGCCAAGTAATTCAACGAGCCTTGATTGATGCATTGGTTGATGGTAAGCAATCAATGCAGCAGCCTTGAGCAATTTCTTCGGCATGTCTGTCTTGGTACTTGCAGGAAGATGTTCTGTAACTTCATTCCGAACCTCCATTGCCCATTTACCACCGATTTCCACAAGCCGCAATGCGCCGCCCCGTCTTCGCTTCATAGTTCCCTGAAGAGTATTCAAAGATTCTGTGATTTCCTCTTCCTCATATCCAAGAGATTCAGAAAGTTCAGATATTGACATCGATTTACCAGAACCGAATAAAGTTGCTTCGAGAAGAGTTTCTAATGCTAATTCAGTCATTTCATCACCTCATTCAACAAGCCAATCAAGATTTTCGTTAATCTTATTTTCTTCATGAAGAAGTTCCTTCTCCTTCTTCAAACGCAGTTTTTCTTCTGCCTCACGAGCCTTCTCTGCGCGCAATTGTAATCTCTCAGCATGGAGCATTGAACCCGTTTTGGCATCTGCACGATTTGTTATTGATACTTCATCCTCTTTTTGGCTCGCTTCAATGACTTCACCAAATGTATCTAATTTTGGCCAGAGATCTTCAATCATGATGACGTCAGTAATCTCATTTCCTTGCGTAATCGATGCAATTCCCTTGTGTGTTAGGAACAATCCGGCAATGAAGGAACTCACCTTTGCATCCTTTTCATAGCCTTCGGGAAGAACTCCAAATGTCATTTCCAAAATTGGTCTTAGGGCGTTCATCACTTCTTTGAGCGGGACATTATTAGATTTCATAGATTGAGTTGTTTGACGAAGTGCTGTCCAACATCGTTCAATATCTCCATCTAAATCTTCATTGTGCATACGCCCCCCAACATTCGAAAGCATATCTTCTAATTCGACTGCGTGGGCAGCTCTATTCTCTTCTCGCTGCTTAATAGCATCTGCATCTTCTGCTGCATCCTTTAGTGCTGAAAGAAGTTCACCTAAGGTAACTGGACGACCTTCATCACGTCGAACTCGCTCATCAAAAAGTCCGACCAGAACATCATCAGCATCACCTTGGAGAACAGTATTGGTAAAGTGAAATTCATGGTCATCATACTCTGCTTCCCAACCGAAATCAAAGCCCGTATCCCATTCATCCCCTTGATCTTGATACTGTACACGATCAAAGAGTAGGGCTGCTTGATGATGAAGTACTTCCCAAGCCATGCGAATAAGTCGGCCACAAGCAGGTAAATCCAAATCACTGGCTTGAGATTTCACTCGTTTTGTAAATTGTTTGAGAAAACTGGTCAAATCAATGTTCCAAGCATCCAATCCTTCACTACCAACTAAAGACATGACGAGGGCTACGCTTCTGTCAAATGGGTCATCAAGTGTCTGATGCTCAGCCTCTTCGGTTTGAGCGATCATCATGATTCTGTCGGCATAGGCATTGATTCCTTCAAGGTCATCATCTCCACTTTGGAGCAATTGATCAATGACATCCTGGCGAAGGAACCATTGATCTAAACCCTTTTGACCCACGAATATCGCCTCACTCTATCTTTTCTATAGAGGATTCAGTTGGTTGTTCTTCATCCATTTCAGCAATTGATTCAACGAGCTTTGCTCGCTCTTCAATATCCTCATTCGTTTCAATTGTACGTTCGGTCAAGGAAGCAATGCTCTCATCTTCGACCATATGCTTCAACAAGCCACCAAGGCTTTGTGGAGCCGGAAGAGGTTCTGGAACAGTTGGCATTTCTGCAAGTCCTTTTTGCTCTTCTTCAACTCTCTTTTGATTCGTTGCTGCTGCAGTTTCTGCTTCCTTGAGTGCTTGTTCTCCAAGAGCAATTGCTTGTTCCTGATCGAAATCCACGATTCTGCGACTGCATCCATCTCCACCGTGAGTAATTCCGATGTGATGATCTGCGAGTTGTAGTGAAACCTTTCTGAGTGTAACCATAATGAATTGCGCACGCTTACTGCGTTCACGACACATTTTAGCAATACATTCAGCATTGACACTGTCGAGATTCTGGTCGACTTCGTCAAAGTAGTAGAACGGACTTGGATCATAATCTTGAATAGCGAAGATAAGCGCTAATGCAGCAACAGATTGTTCGCCACCAGACAATTGGTGTCGAGTTACATTTGATGACTTTCCTTTAGGCTGAGCCCATAGTTCTAGGCCACCCTTAAATGGCTCATCCTTATTCTCGAGATATAATTCGCCACGACCACCATTACTTACAGCTTCGTACACCTTTTTGAAGTTCTCATTGACCTTTTCAAGTACTGCAATCAATCGTATCTTGCGTTGTTCTTCCAAGCGTTCTGCAACCTCAATCAACTGTTTCTTTCGATCTCTAAGTTTCTTGAAATCTCCTTCCATGGCATTCAATCGCTCTTCGACTGCATCATACTGCTCAATAGCGCGCATATTGACCATGCCGAATTCTTCCAAGCGTCGTTCAAGTCGACGGATTCTACGATCAATATCTGCAACACTGTCAAGCACTGTTCCTTCCTCTGCAGGTTCAATTCCAGTTGCCCCCATATCCATTTCTACGCCATGGAGCTCCTGTCGCTTTTGTTGAATTGTGCGTTCGAATTCTGATGAAAGATTCCGATGACTTCGTGCCTGGTTGGCTTTTTGAGTCAGAGAGGAATTTAGTCCAGCACGCTCTTCTACTAATTCTAATCGCTCATCTTCAAGCCCTTTATTCTCCTCAAGATACTGAGCACGTTCTGCTTCCTTTTCAGCAAGGGCTTCTGCGTTGGTTCGAATTGATTCTTTCAATACGACGACTGATTCCGCTCTGGTTGTAAGGCCTGTTTCCAGTTGTAAAATTCGTTCCTTCTCACCATTAGCACTGTTTGTAAGTAGTTCTTTACGCTCAGATGCCCCTCTCAGAGTAACTTCAGCATTTGAGCGAATTCCTTCTGCCTTGGTGCGCTTAACGGTCGATTCATGCAGTCGATCTTTCAAGTGTTGAGGGCTTGCATCTTCAAGCGCATTTTGAGCATTCTTTCGAACAATGTCAGCATCAGCCACATTGCATTCAGCAGTATCTAAAGCTTCGAGTTGAACGCCTCCTAACGTTTCAAGTTCTTGCAGTTGTTCTTTCAATTGCCGTACCTCACCAACTAAAGTCGCATGCGTTTTCTTGAATGTTGAAAGCTCTGCTCGAAGTGTTTCTCGCTTGAGAGTCCCCTCTTCATTTGCAAGTTCATTGATTTGGTTTCGCAATGATTTCTGTTCAGAACGAACATCGATTAATGCAGCAGATACAGTATCTGACATGAGACGTAGACGTTCGATTTCTGTAGAAAGGCGTTCAACTTCTTTAGCACCTGCGATTCCTCCACCAAATCCAACGGACATGCGTGCGCGTGAACCTCCAACCATTGCACCGCCTGCTTCGGTGATGTCCCCTCTCATTGTAACAAGTCGAACTCCGCCCATGTTCTGCCTGGCGATTTCCATACTGTCAACAATGAGTGTATTTCGAAGAGCAAATTTGATTGCAGCGTCAATTCTTGGATCATATTCGAGAAGTTCGTATGCAAATCCAATTACCCCCGGCTTACGGGCAACCATCATTGCTTTCCCACCGGCTCGATTTGCTGTTAATTTATTGAGTGGAAGGAAGGTTGCCCTTCCTGCTTTTCGCTGAGCAAGCCAACGAATGGCTTCTGCTGCAACCTGGTCAGAATCAACCACAACGGAGGTCATAGCACCACCAAATGCAGTCGCTAGAGCGGTTTCATGTTCAGCATTAATTGGGCCACACAATTCTGCAATGGTACCAATAACACCTCTCAATTCACCACGATCTCGTGCTCCTAGAACTGCTGCTGCACCACCAGCCATTCCCTTCGAATTAGATTTCGATTCAAGTTCAGCTCTTGCTGAGCGGAGTTGACGCTCTGTTTCTGTCATTCTCCGCTCAATTGCTGCGTTTTCTTGAAGTAGTCTTGATTCTGCATTCTCTGAGTCGATGATACCTTGTGTCAAAGAAGAACGGTCAACCTTCTTACCCGATCCGCTTACGGCTTTGAATTCTGCTTCTTTTTCTTCGAGTTCAAGGCGGGATTCTTCGAATTTTTCTTCGGCTTTTCCAAGTGTAGAGGCGATGAGTTCAACTTGAGCAGCGGTTCTATCGACTTCTGATTGTGCTGCAGCGACTGCTTTTTTTGCTTCTTCGAGACCTTCAATCGCATCGCCTAGTGCCCTGTTTAGTTCAGCGTTGGTCTTACCAGAGCCTTCGAGAAGTGAACGTACTTCATCTTCTTCAGATTGTGCTTCAACCAACATTCGCTCACATTCTTCAAGTTGATCGGTACTGGTTTTGACCTCTGTGAGTAATGATTCAAGGGCTTTTGCGGCCTCATTGTATCTTTCGAGTGAGATTTCAAGTTCTTCATTATCATCAATGTCCGCTTGTTTGGCATCTTCGATACGATCTTTGTCTCTGTCAACCTGAACACGCAAACTGTGAATGGCTTGTGAGAGTGCATTTCCATCTCCGCCGAGTAAATCGTCGATCTGTTTTTGGATTTCACCAACTCTGTCATCTAATCTGACCAGTATTTTACTTCCTTCTTTGACTTCTTCTTCCAACACCGAGGCTTCTTCTACATACCTTAGTTGCTCTTGAATTTGGTGTTGGAGTTCAAATTGTAAACTCGCATACATCGCTTGATATCGTTGAGAGCGAGAAAGTGTAAGTTCATCTGTAATTGACTGAGCCTTAACCGCAATCTTCCGCTCTTCTGAAAGTTCCTTGAGACGAACCTGCTGCTCTTCTTGAAGCATACCAATTCGCTCAAGATAGGAATCAACGTTGTCTTGTTGCTTCTTGGCTTTACGAATTTCATCATCGTAGGATGTTACGCCTGCAACTCCATCGAGAACCTTACGACGTTCAATTGGAGTCATGCGAGCCAAGCCCGTTACGTCGCCTTGAAGAACAATATTGTAACCATCAGGACGTGCATTTGCTGCGTTGAGTAACCGATGGAAGGATTTCTGTGAACTTTCCTCTCCGTCAAGTAAGTATGATGAAACCACGTTATCGGAAGCTGTCAATCGTATTGAACGAGTCATACGCACTTCATCATTTTCAATTGGGAGGCGTCGCCTTCCATTTGAAAGTACAGGATTTCCAAAGACCAATGTGACTGTACAGTTACGAGCCGGTTTGTATCCTTCAGCTCCATTGAACATCAATTGCTTCGTATTTTGAGCACGAATGGTACGAGTTGATTTAGGACCTAGTACAAATTGGATGCCATCTCCACAGTTGGACTTCCCAGATCCATTGGGGCCAGTAATGGCTGAAAAGCCACGATCGAGAGGTATTATTACCTCTCCACGAAACGATTTGAAGTTCTCCATTTCAAGTGCTTTTAGAAACATCCCAATCCCTCTGCCAGATATTTCACTGACCTTAACGCGAACACCGTTCGTCGAGGGGATTTAAACAATAGGTTGATTATACGTCCGAGGCATGCGTTTGATTGCTCTAAAAATGGTGCCGTATCTCAGACAACACCTGCCATCCTGCACTCTTTACAACCGCCACCTTTGCAATATGGGCAAGTTGCACGTACTCTTGGAGAAGTCCGAGTCCTAAATGGAACAAGGCTGGCATCTCTATCGAGCAATCGACTCCTCTTTGCAATGCCTTCCTTTGAAGCAGCCATCGAGCGTGCTTTTTCATTAAACACTTTTTGCATTCTCAATTCTTTTTCACGTTCGGACTCGAGTGAACGATAGTTTTCTTCAAACTCGGAAACATGGTATTTCGGACCTCTTAGGAGCAATGCGCCAACAACAGCCATGATAATTTGGACAAGCCATGGAGAAAGAGGCAACGGAATCAAATCTGAGAGGGACTCTGAATTTGCTCCGGTCGGCAACAATTCAAATCGATCCAGAATTGCCAAACCAAAGAGCATCGACCCTGAAATCATCATCATTCGACGTATTCTACGGGCAAGTTTAGGGTTAGCAGGCATTCGGAAACGACCTGCTGTTACAATCAACAAACCCCAACAGAGGAGCATGATATCAGCAGTACCCCAAGTACCTGATTCAGAAAGACAAAAGGCATTTCCGGTCTCTGAAATTTCCTTTTCCATTTCTGGAATTGTACATCCAGGATCGGCTAATCGAAGTACATCAAGCCTTGAATTCGGTGCACCCTCAACCACGTATGGTGCCATAGCACCGAAGTGTACATTGGCAACCACAAAAACGAGAGTCAATAAGCCGATTAGGCCGATCAACTTACGCAACATAGACCGACCCTAGAGACGGGAACAAATAGCAGTATCGTATGAACAAACCGATGTTGTCAAAAACCACGACTACTAGGAACAAACGATGCCAAGAGTGCTCATCATCGGTACCGGAATCGCCGGTCTATTTGCCGCCCTCCGGCTGGCTAATGCAGGGCAGATGGTTACAGTTCTCACAAAACAACGTCCCAAGGATTCCTCAACGAACTGGGCGCAAGGAGGAATTGCGGCTATTCTCGACAAAACAAATGTTACTGAAATTGATGGCCACGTCACAGATACTCTCCGTGCAGGAGATGGAATGTGTAACAAAACTGTGGTTCAGATGGTTGTAGAAGAGGCAGGCGGCCGCATTCAAGATTTACTTGAAATCGGTGTGCAGTTTGAGAAAACCACGCACGGAGAATTTCAATTAGCCCAGGAAGGAGGACATTCATCTCGTCGGATTCTCCACGCAAAAGACGCTACTGGAAGAGAAATAGAACGCGCCTTGAACGATGCAGCACAGCGCCACCCGAATATTTTCATGAAACCAAATACATTGGCTATCGATCTTATCCAGAAAGAGCATAAATTCCCTGAAAAAGGAATTTGTGGGGTGTGGGCATTAGATCAAGATTCAGGAAAAGTTGAGACGATTGCAGGTGATGCTGTATTACTTGCAACAGGAGGTGCAGGACAACTTTGGGACAAGACTACTAATCCATCAGTTGCAACTGGAGATGGTGTTGCTATGGCCTATAGAACAGGTGCATGCATAGAAAATATGGCATATGTTCAATTCCATCCAACCGCATTAATGGTTGAGGGCGAACGACCCTTTTTGATTACAGAAGCCCTTCGAGGCGAAGGAGCAGTTCTTCTCGACCATGATGGATATACAGAGTGGTGTAAAGACAAGAAAAGAGACCCTGCTGAACTTTCTTTCACCCTTTCCGCATCAAAAGAAGGTTCGATGGCAACGAGAGACATTGTTGCTAGAGCAATCGACCAAAGGCTTGCAGAGACTGGGAAATCCCATGTTTGGCTTGTGACTCAGCACTTGGAAAGCGAAAGATTGAAACTGCGATTTCCAATGATAGCAGAACGCCTAGAAACCTATGGACTAACGCTTGGAAGGGACCCATTGCCAGTTGGTCCAGCAGCGCATTATATGGTTGGAGGACTGAAGGTTGACATCCATGGAAGAGCATTGCTTGCTTCCAATAACCATCCCATACCTGGGCTATTTGCCATCGGAGAAGTGGCTTGTACTGGTATGCATGGAGCAAACAGATTAGCCTCCAACAGTTTGTTGGAAGCCGTTGTTTTTGCTCATCAAACCTCAGAATATCTCATTGAGAATCAACCTCAATCCCATCCTCAACAACTCCCTGAGTGGAGATCTGATGGACTCGACACATTATCTGAACATGGACCCATCGCTCACGATCGGACAACACTGAATCAAACAATGCGATTTGAGGTCGGCATCTCAAGGAAATATTCACGACTTCAACGAGCTATTCGTCGCCTGAGTCTCCTAGAGCAAGAGATTGATGCTATTTGGAAAGCAAGCATCCCTACTCGTGAAATTGTTGAACTTCGCAACATGATTTTGGTTGGACGACTTGTAGCCGAGGATGCAAATGATCGAACAGAAAACAGAGGCCTTCATTACAACAAAGACATCATCTCAGTTGACGGATAAGGGATGTCATGAGTTGATTCAAGGGAGTTGGAATACCTAATCGCTCACCTCTTCTACAAATCTCAGCATTGAGAATTTCAATTTCAGTTGGCCTTCCTGCCCTAACATCTTGCAACATTGAACAATAATTTGAACCAGTATGAACCAAGACTTCTCGCAGACTGTTGACAAGATACTCATCGTCTTGGAGTTGAATTCCTTCCATTCGTGCAATCTTAACCCCTTCAAGCATAAGAGCTACGACAGAATCGAATATAATCGGTTCAAGAAGTGCAGAATTTTCTTTGCCAATTACTGCTGCAACGGGATTGATAGCAATGTTTAGTAGCATTTTATTCCATAATGCCACCATACCATCATCAACCCAAACAGGAACTAATCCAGATTGATTTAGAGCCGACAAGAGCGGTTTAAAATCTTCAAAGGTATATTGATGGATAAATGATCCAAGTATGAGTTCTCCTTTCCCAGCCCATTCAACGTGGCCAGGTTTTGGCCTGTAGGCACCATGAGTTGTCGTTGCGGAAAGGACCCGGTTTGCACCAAATGCATGAACCATCTTTTCCTCAAACCCCATTCCATTCGATAATGAGAATGAAATGCCACCTGGTTTCAAAATATGCCCCCCAACCTCCAGAAACTCCCGATCTGTCGATGGTTTTCCAGTGAAAATAACAACATCACAAGAAGAATGAATCGATGAAGGAAGGGGTTGCTCTGAAGGAATAACCTCCCAGCGATCTCCACTGATTTTTTTTTCTTTTACTCCTGAAACAGTCAAACCATTAACCATCAATTCGGCAGCATGTAACCCCCTTCCATAGAGAAGAAGATCGCTATCTGTTGAGGCGAGACATCCTGCTACAAGGGAACCAATTGAACCAGATCCAATGATTCCGATTCGCATACTAACCCTCCAGATAGCCACCAAAGTGAAGCATTATTGCTCCATCTTGATGAATCAGTTGAACAGTCGTGAGCTCAGAACTTGGCACAGGCACATCGAAGTGAGTCCAACCTTGCGATAAAGCATCAGGTAGGGATGAAAGGTCCCATTGTGCATCTCCATTTGTTTCATGACGAAGAAGAACAGATTCATTGTTACTGTTGTATAGTGAAAATAGAATTCCCTCGTTGCTTATATTCAATGGAGCATCCCAAAGCCTCATGATTTGGTCATCGATTTTGAGAATAATATCAGGCCCCTCTTGAATCTTAAACTTCGTTTGCTCCAGTGATTCAAGATTGCAATGATAATAATGTCCAGTTGGGAATTTAACATGAACTGATTCATTCTCATCGATCACTGGTATCCTTTGACTTGGCCAAATACTCAAGTCCCATGTCCAGTTAGTCGAGTTCGAATGGCGAGGTGTACTCAGAAATTCATTACCTGTGCATGTGGTACTATTTTCTCTGTAAAGTAAACCTGAATTGTTTTCAAAAGGAGCACCCCAGCCAAGTTCATCATTAACCAGCCATCCAATTTCAGAGGAGGAAACTACGTGTGGCCACGTCTTGTCAAAACCAACATGAAACTGATTACCATCGAGTTCAACAACACCTAACTCGGCTGAGAGAGCATCTGTTAGCCCAGCGTCATTACTCTCCAAACAGATTGAGTTCGATTGTGCGTCAACTTCAGTTTCCAATCCTGCTTCACCATCAAACCAAAGATACGAGGCCCATTGGGCATTCAAATTAGGCAATGATGCAAATGCAGTCATGTCTTCAAGAAGATAAACTGGGAGGCAAGTTAGAACACCAGAATCCGTTCGAAGGTAACTCCATTCCGAACCAACTGATGAATTCAAGTCGGGATAAAGCGTGAAGGATTCCAAGAATGGTTCACCTCCAAGAACGAGTTCAAGATCATAGACAAGATATGTTGGCATTATCGAGGAATTGAGATGACTGAAATCTATTGTGATGGAAAGTGAATCATCCGATTCAAGAATCCCTTCACAACTCGTAGATTCACACGATAGTTCAGTGGTCCAATCTGAGCCTGAAAATGAAGCGATGGATACGTTGTAGGTATTTGCTTGCATCGAGGGATTAGACAGAATAATTGTTTGAGTTGAGTTCCAGAATTCACCATTCAACAAGGCAGATTCTGGATCTTCGATTGAATATTCTAAATCAGAATCCCATCGTTCAATGGGTTCAAGAGGGAATTCAGGAGGAATGGCAAAAAGAAGTGCAACAAATAGAATGATACCAAGACTTCGATGAGATTCTTCATCAAGCGGTACATCTCCATCAAGGAGAACTGGAATCCGAGGATCCCCACCAATAAACAACAACAATGGAAGGACGACTGCAAGGATAGGAATCCAAATCGTGAATCCTTCGAAGGCGTTGAATATGAAAAAGGCAGCAGTGATGAGAATCATGAACATGAGAATTTGAGTGCTCGAACTTCTCGCCTCATGTATACCCATTCTGGAAACCAGTAATCGACCACCAGGGAAGGTTGGAATTGGAAGAAGAAGAAGCCATCCAACCAATGTCAAAAATGCAGCAGAAAAGAGGAAGGGATGACTCCAATCGAGATGAATGTCAAAGTATTGGTTGAATCCTGAACCAAACAGTTCAATCAAGAACGGGGCATTAAGTCGCATAGGCTCGCTTGTCAGTGTAAACGGATCTGATGAAAGGAAGATTCCTACTGTCCAGAAAATAAACCCACTTAGCAGCATAACCAATGGGACACTCAATGAAGAGTAGGCCAACGATTTACGATCTGGCCAGGGGCGAGCATCCATTCTCGGTAATGTTGGTATGAAGAAGATGCCAAAAGGCCAGATGAAATAAGAGGCAGAGAGACCTGAGAAGAGCCATAGAAGTATCGAAGGGTCGGGTATTGGCAAAATATGCCCACTACGAACACCATAATGTGATGATATCTTCGCTTGTACAAAGGAAGCAAGTCCTAGCGTGAAAAGAATTGGTAATACATAGCCAACGAACGCATCAAGATAGATGGATTCGATGAACCAGCCTCCATCTGGCCTGCCAGATTCCATCCATCGAACACCAGAGAAAAGAACTGTGATGATCGAAGCAATCCACATATACATGTGAATTCTTTTTCCTGGGAATTGACCGTGTGGAAGTGGTAATGCAGTGAGTTGGTTGTTATCGCCGCGTCGTAAACGAGCCATCCAACCAAGTTTCTCGAGATAGATGTTCAGTTCGATTAAGCGTTTGTCGAGATGCTCTGCTTCTACATCCCAAGTTGGCCAAAGACCACCAAGATGAGATTTTACAGTCATGTATCGACCGATAATACTCGCAAGTAAATCACGCTGAGTCCACGTATTTTTGTGTGCAGAAAGGGGAATCAAATCAGTATCTTTAGATTCAGACATACGTTGAAACACCTCCCTTGTGGTTTGGGCTGGTCATAACTCCCCCATCAATCATGCCCTTTAGACAGGCTCAGGGAAGAATCACTTATTCTTGAATCGCTTCAATCGGAATGTTTCTTCGCGTTCCATTTCTTCAAGTCTTAGTTGAATGAAGACCTTCGCTTCTTCAAGTTCTGGAATGACCTTGAATTCGAGAGCATTGACACGTCGCTTTGTTGCTTCAATCTCTTCGAGAAGTCGCTTCAAAGTTGCTTCCATTTCAGCAGCTGTAACGATTTTCTCGATCAATTCACTGAAGGTATCGCTTGCTTCATCGATGTACGGTGATGAACCAATGAAACCGACCCCGCGTTCCGCAAATGTAGACTTGAGGTTTGTACCGCTGACTGAAGGAACGACAACACCCATGATGTTTCTTCGTTCAACTTCGACTTCTGGATGAGCGCTGTTAGCAATCGCCGCAGCACGAACTGCAAGACCGCCTTCAATTGCATTAGCTAAATCGATGCGTTGTTTTGCAAGACGATATGCTTCAGTAATTTCCTTCTTCGCTTCAATCATGACAGATAGAAGTTGTCGGAATTCATGGAAAAGGCCATCACGCTTCATTTTCAGAAGTTTATATCCGTTTTTGGTCTGCTTGATGCGACCCTTGAGTTTAATCAACTCACTTCGGGTTGGTTTAATGTCAAGCGCCATTTCTTCACCTCAGTATTCAGGAGCGGTTCTCAGGATGGTACTTGTCAATCCAGTCTTGGTCGAGACGAACAAGATACTTGGTATCGATTGAAGCCATAAGTTCCCAGCATAGATTCAGTGTATCTTCGATAGAACGGTCTTCGTCACGAGATTGACGTAGGAAACGGTCTTCGAAAACACCGGAGAAGTCAAGCAGTTGGTTGTCACGCTCATTGAGTGCATCTCCACCAACGATAGCAACAAGACCTCGAAGTT
>QQSG01000114.1 GCA_003602665.1 Candidatus Poseidoniales archaeon | reverse complement strand
GTTGACCTCTCTTTGAACCTGGCTTACAACGAGCCATGGGGTCAGATGCAACCCGTTCGCCACATCCTTGGAGCCCTCCTGTTTGAGCAGGGTCACATCGAAGAGGCTGAGGAAGTCTACCGAGCTGACATTGCCCTTTGGAAGGACAACATGTGGGGTCTCTTGGGACTCAAACTCTGTCTTGAAGCACGAGGCGACGCTCCCGAAGAACTCGCTGCTGTCACCGCCCTGTTTGCAGAGCGCAGCTCCCGTGCTGACATCGTTCCAGCCAAGACCTGCTTCTGCGCTCAAGACGCTCTCGATAAGAGCTGCTGCAGCTGATCATCGCGAATGAGCGGCAGAGGTCTCTGCCAAATGGCCGTCATGGGCTGGAGTTCTTCCCCCGTACCGCGCATCAACAGTAACGATGCATGGTTTTTCAAAATAAACATTTGAATAGAGACCTTTCCTCAGTGTTTCATGGAACACGATGAGGTCTACGGAAGAATCACTTCAATTCTTGATGGTGAGGATGACTGGATCGCAGCAATGGCCACCGTAGCATGTGAATTACACCATGCCTTCGACCACTATCATTGGACCGGATTTTATCGAACGACCTCACCAGGAATGTTGAAAATTGGCCCTTACCAAGGCAGCCATGGGTGTCTGTACATACCTTTCGACAAGGGCATATGCGGGGCTGCGGCTAGGACAGGCGAGACTCAAGACGTGCCAAACGTTCACGAGCGTTCTGAGCACATTGCTTGCAGTTCAACCACCAACAGCGAAATTGTGGTTCCTGTGAAAAATTCCAAAGGAGAAGTTGTGGCCGTTCTGGATGTGGACTCAGATGACTTCAGCGCTTTTTCGAAACAAGACATCGAACTGGTTGAGCGCGTTTGCACATGGCTGGGGACAATGTATCACTGAATCTTCTTCCTCGAGCGTTCATTGAACCCTCATGTCAGTGGAGTATGGCCCTCATTATGGTCCAAGATAAGAGGAAGAATTGTTAGCACGTTCGTTTGGCATCAAACATGGAGCCTCTCCACGTAGCACTCATGTTGTCTATCATTCTCTGCTCGTTAGTTGCAGGGTTATTGTTTGGATTTGCGATCGTTGTGATGCCGGGTATTGCGAAACTCCCTGACAAGAATTACCTTTTGGCATTCAAACACATGGACGGAATCATACAAAACAATCAACCACTTTTTCTTCTCGTCTGGGCAGGTTCAATCCTCTCAATAATTATCACATTGATTCTGGGAATGATGAACCTAAGCGGAACACAAACCTATCTTCTCATATTTGCATCAATTCTGTATTTCCTTGGAGTTCAATTGCCAACATTTCGGTTTAATATTCCCCTCAATAATTCTCTACAAAAGTTGGATATTGAGGCGTTAGAGGACTCCCAAGCAGCCATGGCTCGTCTTGGTTTTGAAACCCCATGGAATCGTTGGAACAGAATTCGAACTGTCAACGCTATTCTCACTGTCTCAATGTTGCTTTTCCTCCTCATCAGATACTGATTTCCATCCTATGCGAATCTGAGACGATTTCAGTGATTTTTGGATAGATTCAGAGGGTATTGGGAGGACTCCTTTGCTCGGACGGGTGAGCAAACGGTACCCAAGCGACAGGCAGCTCATGCTCGATTGTTTGAACGGTGAAAGAATGAATCTCAAGATGATGGTTCTGAACGTTCATTTGGTGGGGCGTAGCGATCAACCGTGTCTTGGCCTGCATGAATGTCAAAATTTGGGATAATGCCGTGTATGATAAGACGAAAACCCCCCAATATGAACCAAAAAGCCATTTTCCATGCTCCGAGTAAATGTGAAAAATACGACTTATTTATGTCAGCGAGATGCCCCATGGTGGAGGTACCATCACCTTGGCTTTCAATGCTTACTAATCAACGGTTTAATTCACCTACTTATCTGAAATAATCCGATTCAACACAACACAACACAACAATGTGTGAATGTTATGATTTTTTGGTAAATCGTGGGAAAAGAGAAGGCGTACGATGTCTGTATTTTTGGTAATCCATGTCATCTCCCCACTTTTCTAAGGCTCGTGTATCGAGTATCGGAATTCCGCTGATTTTTGTCAGGAGAATATAGGTGAAAATGGGCGAAATCCAAGCTACCCACTCTAGACCTGTAAAGCAAGATATCCCAAAGAAAGAAATTCCAGTCCACAGAAGAATTTCTCCAACGTAGTTAGGATGCCTTGAGTAAGACCATAAACCACTGTCTATCCATTTGCCATTATTGTTCGAATCTTTGTTGAAGGTAGTTTTTTGATGATCTGCAATGATTTCGATGCCAAACCCTAGTATCCATATCGACAATCCTATACCGTCCCAAATCCCTAACGGGGTTGCTGAACCTGCCTGTGTATTGATCACGATAACTACGATCATTGTTAGGAAAACCCACAGGCCTTGAAGCGTCCATGGTACAAGAAACCGGATAGGCGATGTTTTGAGTTGGTCAAAGCGTCCATCCCTTCCAGTTCGGTGAATACGAAAATAAAGAAAACTCGACAGACGCAACGACCAGATAACAACAAGCAAACTGACGATTAATTCTCTTGGACTTGGAGGTTCTGATTGTGATCCTGCCCAAAGACTGAATCCCACTACTGTAAGATACGTTAAGCCGCCCGTTAGGTCATAGTAGCGTTCAGTTTTTCCGATGGATGCAGGGATCCATGCCAGCCATTGCATGCCGAGGCAAAGAATCGCACAATAGAATACAGCTGAGTAATCATTCAGGAGGACTGATTGTTTTCCAACAGCGCTCACCACCAAAAAAACAATGGTAAACGTGGTTGTTACAACGATTGTTGTTAACCGCAAGTCATCGCGAGTAGAATCCATTGCTGTCGACTGTTCGAGTGTCATCACATTGTTAATAATTCGGATTACTCCGTCCAAGCAATGGGTA
>QQSG01000113.1 GCA_003602665.1 Candidatus Poseidoniales archaeon | reverse complement strand
GAAATTCTCAACGTTATTCGCTCATCTGATATGGTCCTCTACATTGTCGACCCATTCCAAGATGGGCATTTCAAAGTCTTACATCGAGAATTGCATAATTCTGGTTTGCGACTCAACGAACAACGACCACCAGTCTTCATCAAGCGGGTCGATAAAGGCGGTATTGACGTTCGTACAACTGTGGAACAAACATATCTCACACCAGAAGAAATGGGCGATATTATTCGATCATTCGGATTCACATCTGCCATTGTTACATTACGCCAAGACACAACTGCTGAACAAATTGTTGATTGTTTAGCAGGCAACATCATTTACGAAAAAGCAGTTATTGCCATTAACAAAATCGATATTGCAACGCCTGAAGATATTGCACGAGCAAGAGTTGGTTTACCACAAGAATGGCCAATTATGGAAATCTCAGCATTCAAGGACATTGGTCTTAACGAGTTGAAAGATTTCATTTATGATAATCTCGGATTCATGCGAGTGTTTCTCAAACCGCAGGGGCAAGAAGCCGATATGGAAGAACCTCTCATCGTTAAGGATGATTCAACTGTTCGCACAATTTGTAACAAACTGCATCGTGACTTTGTACGCAAGTTTAGATTTGCTCGAATTAAGGGCCCTTCTGCAAAATTTGATTGGCAGCGTGTCGGCTTAGACCATCTTTTACAAGACGGTGACATCTTGACAATCGTGGTGAAGCGATGAAGACATTATGGTCTTATCATCGTGACATACTGGCCATAGGACTTGGATGTTTTTTTACCTATGTTGGAATTCTCCATTTCATTGATCCAGAATGGTTTACAGCCATCGTACCCAGCATACTGCCTGGCTCAGACGTGTTTTGGGTTATTGTCAGTGGAATTCCAGAAGTCCTCTGCGGAATCGGATTAATTCTTCCCAAAACGCGTGTTTTTGCTGCACGAGCAACAGTGATTCTACTCATTCTATTGTATTGGGCTAATCTCAATATGTGGATCTATGATATTGAATTGAATGGACAAACATTCCCGCTATGGGCGCATATTCTTAGAGGCCTAGCACAAATCGCAATGGGACTTACAGCAGCATACTTGGGCGAATGGTTTCTACGTCCAAAAATGCAAGTGGAATGATCAGGACCATTCATCATCGCCAGACTCACCGTTACGCACTCGTATGAATGCGATAAGGATGAGAAGGATGACAACAAGTACTCCTATTTGCATAATAGCAGATGAACTTAACGAAGATTTACTTTCATCATCTGTGTTAACAGGGTCATCTGTATCGCCACCGGGTTCGGCCGGATCAGTCGTCGTAGACACATCGACAGTAAACGACATAGTGCTAGAATTCATATTACCAGATGCATCTGAACTCTTTACAAGAACAGTCCAGTCATCATTAGCAAGAGTTTCTGATACAAATTCATGGTTCTTCTTGGTTGCAAAGTCGTTGGAAAAGACAAGTACATCATCCAAGTAGACTTCTTCAGTTGAACTTTCAGAAGTATACCAACTGATTCTAGCCTTCCCATCTTCAAGCACTTCAACATTCAAATTCAATAGCTCAGGTGGGGTTGTGTCAACAATGTTGCTTGTTGTAAAGGTCACAAGAACATCATCCGTTCCATTGGCACTGATAGAGGCCACATACGTGGTATTGACTTCAAGTCCCGTCAGCGTGATTGCATGATCTGTAGCGGATAGAGTCCATTGAGTTGGGCTCATTGAATTCATTGGTTCTGTTTCAGAGACCATGTATTGAATCGAGGTTGCATCTGCTACAGTCGTCGACCATGTGAGTACAGCCGAATTTGCTGTCACTGTGTCAACGGATGCTCCAAAGATTTGTTGAGGCACCTCAGGCATCTCAAATCCAGTTAATTGAGCATAGACATGCCCATCTACATCATAGGACGAGAGCATGGTTTCCTGACCCGTTCCGTCGAGGACAACGTCCAAAACATTTGGATCATAATCAATACCATCATCGAGAGCAGGATTGGAACCACCACCAAGAGTCCATGTGCTTGCAGTTGCATCGACATCTCTCCATTTACCAGTACCAAATCCGTCTTGGCTACCAACAACAACGATGTAACGATAGTTCGGTATATCATCTCCAATCACATCTTTACTTACAGTAAATGTAATCGTTTTCGAACTGACATCACCAGTGACATCGACCCCACGAGAAGAAGTGCTCCCCGTCATTGATTGAACAGCCATGACTGCTCCAGGTTCTCCTGTTCCACTGATAGCAACCTCCCAAGCCCAATCAGGATGAATCTCAGCATTTGCCCCATCGAGCATATCAGTCGACCCATAGGAGGTATATCCTTGATCCACATAGATTTGCACGATTTGATGACTGAATCCATTCGACAGCCCCCAAATGTCTGTCATCTCACCGACTTCAAGGATGAATTGTGCATTCCAAGCACTCTGACGAATTGTTAATTGTTGAGCATCCCAGAGGCCGCCGTTGTTTGGAGTTGCAAAATCACTTGCGAGAGGATACGTGTAGTCTCCATCTCCAGTTTCGTCTCCTATCGTATCATTCAGTACAAGCAATGTCACCCACTCTTCAAGATCAGGGAGCACCAGTTCGGCAGGAGCCGGCGGTGCAATTTCCATGTCGAGGCCATCACCATAGGCGAGAGATTCAGCCCATGAGGATACAACCTTGACACGAGTCGAATAGCGTGGAGAGAGCCCAATTTCGGACCATGGAATCATGAACTCATAGACATCATCAACCGCACAGTCACCTAAGGAGGAACTACCACTGAGAACCCATTGCTCTTGGTCTCCAGTCTTTCCTTTGGCTGTGAAGAGATTCCACTTTGCTCGACCATCATCTCGAAGAGTATCAAAATCAAATGCAACCATGTATTTGGAGGGGAACCCAAGAATTTGATTACCGTAATACGTTCTAAAGTTGGTTTCTGCTTCATTAAAATTCACCGCATTCGGTTGCATGAAGTAAATGGCGAGATCGGGTTCGTCTCCATTTGAAGATTGGTTTTCAAGGTCTTCTGGAATATCTGCGTCGATACGAACAAAGACATTTGAAGAGTCGTATCCGATGTAAAACTGTTCAATATCAAACGTATCCCCAGATACTGGAGCATTGTATTGTGCAGAACCATCCCATTCACCGGGTAATGCGATTCCGTCGATCATTGGTTCGATAATTCCAGTAGCAGATACCGCAGGTACTGCTGGGTTCGTCCACAAATCTTGCAAGTATGGTGGCAATTCGAGATTCACTGCCCGATAAATGTTGGAGAGATGTACTTTGAACAAGACATCCCAATTTTCGTCATAACCGCTGTCTTGGTCAAGTCCATACCACCAGTACCAATCGCTACCTTCGGCAATGTAGAGAGATTCCCAAGCCGCAGTTAGGCCTGGATGATTCGGATTCAATTCCTCAAATGCAACCAACTCTTGTCGTGCTTCTATCAAACGTTGCCAACCAAGGCTTTCTTCTTCTTCTCCTGCCCATGTTCTGAGGGTGCCATCGATCCATGAACCTGTTCCAATGGTTTGGATTTCAGGCAAGGTTGTGTTCTTTTCGAGGAATTCAGATGGAGTTGTTGTCACAATTGTTGGATGATCTGCCAGTCGACTGTACCATTCAGCCATGAATGGCCTTGCATTGTCTTGATGTTGGAATTCTGACATGAACATCCAGTTTTCACCATCGAGAGCCACCGTAAGCAGATGCTCAGATGGATCTTCGCCTTCATCGAGAAGTTGTTGACGTATGTTATCGATGTAGGCAATAAAATCAGAAACAGCTGCTTCTGGTGTCATGGTTCCGTATTGGAAAGCGATTCGATCGGAGATGACTCGGTCTCGAAAAATCACGGAAACTTCGCCTCCATCAGTTCCACTAACGGTCCAAGGTGTTGCGAGATTCGATGCCTTTTCCACATCGATGAGATTTCCGTTAACATCTCTGGATTGCTTCAAAAGTTCTTCATCCGTCACCATCCATTCAACACCAACATCACTGACTGGTTCAACCATTGCAGGCGAGACAGCTTGTTCGCTTGGCCACATGCCAGCTGGTCTGAACCCAAGTTCCTCCTCAAAGAGATTCATACCTGTAATCAAGTGGTTTTGAACATCATCAGGCCATGCATCTTTGTTGACCCTGATACCGTCTTCCATTGTCCACCCGTCCATCATCAATAATGGCATAATTGGGTGATAATACGGTGTTGTCGTCAATTCAACTTGACCGTTGTTGGCCAACTCACTGTACATAGGAAGTATGTTCCCCATGTGTGCATGTTGAGCGTCGAGAACGTAAGTCAAATCATCTAAATCATAACCACCATTCTGCATGAATAGATCAATAAGGCCCTGATCACGATGGCTTTGATTGTAGTCACCTTGAACATAGTCTGGTGAAAACTGATAGAGATACCACAAGACTTGCAAGTCTAGGAAATCAGCAGGAGGGAGCAAATCATCATCCATGATTGTTGCAGGCTTAAGATTGTGAAGCGTTTCATCATAAATCTCCTTGTAACGAGCACTAGAAGGATAAAGCCAGCCAAGTTTCGTATCTTCCTGAGTCACATTGTAAATCCAACCACTGTTCCAAAACGACTGGAATTGCATGGTATGCAGTTCCAGTTCCGTAGCGTTAGGATATCCACCCTCTGACCAAGATCGTTTTGCGATATCTGTATGGACATCAAGTGTTTCGTTGCGGTGATAATCAACCAATTGTTCAATAAAAGATGGAACAAGATTGTATGTGACTTTTGTTCCAGTTTGAGCGAGGATACCTGGAGAGTCCACGTATTCAGTCAAACCATGGACTCGAACCCAAGGCATCTCATACATCCCTGTCAACTTGTTTTTGTAATAGGGTTGATGCTGGTGAAAGACGATTGCAAGATTAAGCGCATCATCCACTTTCCCAATGGTTTCAGGCTCAATCACAGGTAAATCTTGAGGAATTGAAGAATCATTCACATCGGCGATTCTCCAAGCGTGAGTAAAGGATTCAGCACCGTTATTTGATGCTGGATTTGCACTCGGAAACGAGGCCCATACATTCCCTTCATCTTGCCATTGTGCATAGATGATCACATCGACTTGCGTTGGTGAACCAAGAGCCGCCCAGGGCAAAGAGAGTTCCGTGAATTGATTGCCGCTCCAGCCAGCGAAGAGATCTACTGTTGTTGGTTGGTCGACCCAAGAACTCCCATCATGGGCGATATGGCTGAAGTAAGAATCATCTTCCAAAACAAATCCGTGATTCGCCTCAAATGGAAGTGCGTGAGAGAATCCCCATTCCTTGCTTAACACAGAACCACCGTCTGACGTATTGAAGTAGACAAATAAGTCGGCTCCTTCAAAGGTTGATTTCCAATCTGTGCCGTTCCACCCTATGAAGAGATTCGAGGAATTCCAGGTCATGTAAACGCTGATTCCGTTCAAATCAGATTCCATCAGAGAATCGTTCGGCCAGTCCGTATCATCCCCGTCTATGGTAATGTCATCAGGAGTCGCTGCGTTGACGAATGAACAAAAAGAAGACGCAATGAAAACCGCACAGAGCAGAATTGCCTTAGCCCGCATGAGATAACGCTGGAGTGATAAATAGAAAGGCTTTGTCGCTCATTTGTAACCATGTCCAGTCGTCGAGGTGTACTGTGTCACATCACCTCGCTTCCTACAAGAGATATGGCCAGTGGCCTGCGATTTATCGATTGGTTGTCAGCAAGAGGATTCGATGCATGGCAACTACTCCCTCTCACGCCTCCTGATCGGTTTGGTTCGCCTTATGCATCACCATCGGCATTTGCCGGATGGCCAGAACTTTGTCACCAAGAGAGCCGGGTGGATTTGAGTGAAGAAACATATTGGCTTGAAGAGTGGGCACTTTACTCAGCGATAAAAAAGTCACAAAACGGCTTGCCATGGTACGAATGGCCTGTCGAGTTACGAGATAGACATCCCGAGGTATTGTCCCATTGGAAGAACCAAATATCCCCGTTTGTAAAACAACAAGAACAGTTTCAGGCCAATTGGAACACTCTGAGAGAGCATGCTCATTCAAACAAAATCCAACTGATTGGTGATTGCCCAATCTTTGTTTCCCACGATTCAGCAGATGTATGGGCTCATCGTGAATTATTCCTCCTCGATGAAGATGGACATCCTGAATTCGTAACTGGAGTCCCTCCAGATTATTTCAGCGAAGATGGTCAGAAATGGGGAACTGTGTTGTATAATTGGAGTGCTCATGAAAAAGAAAATTGGACGTGGTGGAAACAGCGTATACAACGAATGTTACGACTCTATGATCGTGTTCGAATCGATCATTTTAGAGGATTTCACTCCAGTTGGGCAATACCACAAGAAGATGAACATGCAAGAAACGGATTTTGGCAAGATGGTCCAAAAGACAGTCTAATCGAAGCATTACTCGAATGTTGCTTTGGTTCGAACCAAATCATAGCCGAAGATTTGGGCATTATTCCTCAGGAGGTCATCGACCTTCGGAAAAGACACAACATGCACGGAATGGCAGTCTTGCAATTTGGTTTTGAAGGCGATTTGGATTCAAACCCACATCATCCACGAAATATTACCTTCGATCAAGTCGTTTACACTGGCACACACGACAATGACACCACAAGAGGCTGGTACAATGAAGCAACAGATGAAATCAAGGCGAATCTTTCTGAATCAGCTCTTGAGGATGAAGAACCATTGCAAACAATGCTTCGCCTTGCTCAATCCACGGATGCCGAATTGTCAATAATCCCTATGCAAGATTTGCTCGCTCTCGATTCGTCATGCAGGATGAATGCTCCGGGCACTGTTGAAGGAAACTGGATTTGGAAATTCGATTGGAGTGATATAATTCTCTAGTATCACTTCCGTATATCTCATAATCCCTGTTGATGACGGAAGACCATGAGCGCAGTTGGGTATTTCACAGCAGAAATAGGGCTTTGGTCAGATTTGTCCACTTATTCAGGAGGATTAGGAGTTCTTGCAGGAGATCATGTCAAATCAGCTGCTGATGCAGAGATTCCTCTTGTCGGCGTGACCCTATTGTACAGAGAAGGATACAGTAGACAACATCTCGATTCAGATGGGATACAATCTGAGACCTATCCAGTACTTGACCCAAGTGAATTCCTTGAGTTAACTGATATCACGATTCAACTTCCACTCGATAATCAGACGATATATGCACGCGTTTGGTGTGCGAATGTTGTAGGTCAAACGGGTCACAAGGTTCCAGTTTACTTTCTCGACACAACACATGAACTTAATTCACAATATCACCAAGAAATCGGACAACGATTGTATGGTGGAAATGATGATACGCGAATACGTCAAGAATACCTCCTCGGCGTTGGCGGAGTACAACTCTTCGACCATCTTCAAATTGAACTGAAGGGAATTCATCTCAATGAAGGACATTGTACGTTTGCTATGCTTGAACTCCTTTCTAGAGGATGGTCAAGAGAACAACTTACTGAAAAGAGTCTTTTCACAACACACACACCCGTTCCAGCAGGACACGATCGCTTCGAATGGTCGCTTGTGAAGGAGATTATGGGTGATAAATTACCAGATGATGCACAAGAACTTGTTCGCAACGCAGGTGATTCAGAAGGTGGAAACAGATGCTCAATGTCCCATTTAGCAGTTGCATTAAGCACTTCTGTGAATGCTGTTTCGATACTCAATGCTGAGGTTGCTCAGACCATGTTTTCTGAAAAGAAAATCATCCCGATTACAAATGGAGTACATCATCCAACATGGACTTCAAGCACAATGACGAAACTTTTTGATGAACATCTTCCTGAATGGAAAGCAAATCCGAATCGATTGAAGGAAGCTCAAAAGATTCCAATCGAAGCCCTCAAGCAAGCAAGAAATGAAAATCGTAAACACCTTCGAGACCTTGTTCGAAATGAAACAGGAGTCGAATTTGAAGAACATCGGCTCACCATTGGATTCGCTCGAAGGTTTGCAACATACAAACGTGCTAATCTCGTCTTCCATGACCTTGAGAAACTACGAGAGATTGGTGCCGGCAGAATTCAATTCGTATTCTCTGGAAAGGCACATCCAAAGGACGAGGGTGGAAAGCAACTCATTCGAGATATTTTTGCTTCAGCAAAGACTGTTGAAGAAGAAATACCAGTGGCATTCCTTGAGAACTATAGCATGGCTACAGGACTCGCAATGACAAGCGGGGTTGACATTTGGTTAAACAATCCAATCAGACCTCTTGAGGCGTCGGGTACATCAGGAATGAAAGCAGCTATGAACGGCGTTCCAAACTGCTCAATCCTTGATGGCTGGTGGCCTGAAGCCTGTAA
>QQSG01000112.1:4065-5858 GCA_003602665.1 Candidatus Poseidoniales archaeon | reverse complement strand
TTCCTATCATTATATCATTCCTCTTCTTTTTTTGTTTGTCCTGGAGTTCCAACGACGTTTTTCACGCTTTGTGCTACGCTTCCTACGACGTTTCCAGCAGTTTCAACGGTGATCTTTGTGACTTCACCTGTTGCATCAATAGCTGCTTTGATGACTCTACTCGAGCCAACAGCTAGATGGACAACGGTTTCTTCACCAGCGTTCACCATTTCTTTGACTGCAGAAGCAAATTCATCGATTAAGGAACCGAGACCTTTACTCACCTTGTCAACCGCTTTTTTTCCGGACATATTTTTCCGATAGTACAAATGGATATAAACAAAGGAGGGTTTTCTTAGAGGGTTAAATTACCCGCTAAAATCAAGCATCACTAGGAAGGTAAAAGAAATCATCAGGATAGTATCCTAAACGGATGCACATATCGATCCATCGTCCAATATCACCGCGTAAATTACGTCCTGATTCAAGGATATTATAGATGATAATTGGATGACCTCCTCTTCCTTTCTTTTCGAGCATATGTTGTGAGATGTAACCTGATTGGACTAACTTCTCTAAATGAATTTTCAGTTCTTTACGCTCAATACCTGTAGCACGTTCAATCCTCATTAGCCTACGGGATTCTTCATCCCTTTCCCTCATCCTTGAAAGATAGAGTAAGACGCGGTACAAAGTTACGGAAAGGTCCCGCCTTCTTCGCTCCATATAGGGGGTTACCCACACTCACTATTCATAGATAATGGGTCATTGAGTATTCTTCGCAGGTAAATGATTGATAAATTATGACTGATATCATCAAACATGCCAGAAGAGGAATATTCTGCTAAGACTGTCGCCCAACTGAAAGTGATTCTCCAAGAAAAAGGATTACCTGTAAGTGGAAAGAAA
Organism: Candidatus Poseidoniales archaeon; assembly: GCA_003602665.1. Lineage (GTDB taxonomy): Archaea > Thermoplasmatota > Poseidoniia > Poseidoniales > Poseidoniaceae > MGIIa-L2. Next base: position 4,970 of record QQSG01000112.1, on the reverse strand, counting down.
GCTGATCTTGTTGCCCGATTGGTTCAAAGTGAAGATGGGGAAACTTCTACATCTATTCCTGATAAAATATCGGAACAATCAGATGTGAACACGTCATCAGAAGAATTACCATTCCTATCTGCTATAATGAAAAATGGATTTGAATCTGTAGAAATCGATCGAAACATGGCAATTCGTTATGGTTCTACATTGTTCATGTTTATTGTCATTATAATCGGTCTCAATTCAACGTCATGGTATGGCTATTCAATGGACGCCTCAACTGATGCAATCAACTGGGAAACTGGAGAACCTAGCGGAGAAACATTCGAGATGAAAGAAGAATATGACTTCGGACTTGGAGAAGTAGAATTCATGCAAACAATAGGGGGTGATGAAACTTCAAGTACTATGCAATATGATGGAATGCTATGTGGAATGGGAGCAACACCCTTCGATTGTGATGCATTTTCCACTGCAGGTACAATCAATTCACTTATGCTTTGGCTATCGTTACTCTCGATATTGACAGTTCTCGGATTAGGTGTCGCTCAAGGATTCGGTAAAATTGAATCTGGCATCCTCGTTGAAAAAGAAGAATTAATTGACAAAGTGACGTGGCTTCTTGCCACTATCCCACTTATTGTTGGAACAATCCTGTACGGCTTAATCACAGCAAATTCCCCAACAGGCGACAGTTCAGCGGAAGGCATAGATGTGTCATCTGGTTTAGGTGGCATGTGGTGGATGATGTTCATTTTTTCAGTCGGATACGCATGCTATGTTTACCGTACAAAAATAATGAACATGTATCAAAATTTCATGTCCGATGAGCCCGAAGCCTCAAACGATTGAGTGTCGACAAACACCTGATGCCGGAGGGCCTTATCGATACCGATATCCGCAAAGCGGAGACTCTGCCATCC
>QQSG01000112.1:1696-3413 GCA_003602665.1 Candidatus Poseidoniales archaeon | reverse complement strand
AAGATGATGTCTGTTTTGATATCCCTGACGGTTCTGTTGATGCTGGAAAACGTATTGCAGCCTATTATTGGTGGATTTATCCGAACATGATGATGAACATTTATCCTTGGGGGGTTTCCATGAATGTTATTGTTCCAACGAGTGTGAATACTACTACTATTCTGTTCAAAAGTTATGTTCGAAATCCTGAACTCTTGAACAAAGGAGCGGGTGCTCTTCTCGATAAGGTTGAGCTTCAAGATCAAACGGTTGTTGAAGGATGCATGCGTGGACTTCAATCCAAACTGTATCATCGTGGGAGATACTCTGCAACTCATGAGAAAGGTGTTCACCATTTCCACATGAAACTCACACAATAGGTTGCGTTCCTATCGATATATGCGTTAGAATTTTGTGTATTGTTTGTCCACAAAATTAGAGTGTTCTTTATCGCTCGGTGGCTTGCCTTTTCTGATTAAAATAACAAGGACCAACAAGATTAGGATAAGCACTGAAATAAGTGAAATGGCCCTCACCGTTTCAGTATTCATGGATTTCTGTTCAGTTCCTTTTTCTGTTTCAGTCTCAATTGAGTCATCGCATCCATCAGGTATTGAATCAACATCAACATCGATTGTGTCATCATAATCAGGACAAATATCGAATTCATCGGAAACGCCATCATCATCTGAATCGATGAGAAGATCACAACCATCTGGGACGCCATCAGAATCGATATCGGTGGAATCGTTATGATTGTTGCAAATATCTGTTGAGTCTGAAACGCCATCAGCATCTGAGTCAATCAAATCATCGCATCCATCTGGAATTCCATCCAAATCAACGTCAATCGTATCATCATAGTTATTGCAGACGTCATCCGTATCCGAAACGCCATCATTATCTCTATCAATGAGATCATCACAACCATCTGGTATTGAATCGAAATCGAGATCGATGGCATCATTGAATGAGGGGCAAAGATCATCCGCATCTGAAACTCCATCGTCATCAGAATCAAGTTGACTATCGCTGCAGCCATCTGTATAGACTGATTCGCCAACAGGAGTTTGTTGACACTGATCATCGGAATCCATAATTCCATCTTGATCTGCATCAGTCGTGCTACCAGGGCTTCTTTGCTCTTCACTGCAACCATCAACATACACTTCTGTTGAAACCGGTGTCTCTGGACAAAGGTCATCATCATCGTTCACACCATCATTATCTGAGTCGATAATTGGATGGAATAAATCAGCCATCGCTGTTGAAATTCTCGTGTCCCAACGAGAAGCATGCTCACGCAATCCTGCTTCGTTGAAGTGGATTGTATCATACCTCCACTGCGTACCATTCAAATCATCAGTATACGGCCCTGGAAACGTCAATGGATCATCGTCGATAACTGAATCTTGACCCTCAATAATCCACCCCATCTTTACAGGGTCTCCATTCGGAACAAAACTCACTCGGGCTACAATCCATGGAATCTCATAGCCAGCATGCTCTCGACTTCCAAGAATAACTTCTCCAAGCATTCGTGCGTAATCTTCAGCAGCAGTTCCACCTGCATTGCTTTCTCCTTGATGCCACAAGATGGCTCTTGCCCCATTCGGTTCAACCGCATCTAAAGCATCAGTAATACGAGGAAAGAGGTCATTCTGGCTTGGAACCCATCGATCGACTTGTGTCCCCCCATAACCAACAGAAAGGAAACCAATTGGTACATCATAACGAC
>QQSG01000112.1:0-1631 GCA_003602665.1 Candidatus Poseidoniales archaeon | reverse complement strand
TCGTATCCAAAACGCCAGCCACTCGGACCCCATGTGCTTACTCTTGAATCGGTGGGTGTAAGCGAAATTTCGCCAGAATTCGCAGAATTAGATTGACCTGCAACAATGAATACTTCACCCACACCAACTGGGTTTACCGATTGTAGAGCTATTTGAGCCTCAGCGTTCATGAATCGGAATTCAAGACGATGCCATCCTGTTGGGACCTCAAGAGTTCCATAGAAATTCGAACTCAATGGTACAGCGACGGATACCCACTCTGATTCAAATCCTGTTTCAAGAGTAATGTACCTGCCTTGAATGAGATCAACCGTGTATTCCGTTGAACCACTCACAGGAAAGACACCCATGTTGTCATCATCACGTTGAACAATTTGATGATCGCCAGGAGATTGTAATGTGATCATTAATTCAGATGGAGTAGGTCCTGAACGAACCAACACCGTCAAACTTTTCAGAGTATATTCTGCTGCATTGGAAGCAAAAGTCCAGTCAGGATTTCCCTCTTGGTCAGGATTGCTTCCTATGCCCAGGTCGTCTGTGTTTGAACCACCCCAGGCATTGTAGGCAAAGAGCGTTTGACCTGACTCATAGTCGTGAATTTGCATACTTCCATAGCCAGCAGAACCCGAACCCCACTGGGAATCTGCGAAATCATAAACTGAATCGTCCCCGTTTGGAACTCCTTGAGAGTTTGAGGTTTGATAATTCGTACCCCAAAATTCGATGACTCCAGTGTTAATCACACTAAGTGAGGATAGATTTGGATGATTGGATTGGATTTCAACATCTGTCAAAAGTTGATTGTGAACGATTCCAGAAGTATAGGTTGGAACTCCTAACTCATCAGCACGTGTTGTAATACTAGGGAAAGAGACAAACACCCAGGTTCGTGCCTCATTTGGCTTTTCTACTTCAAGATAGTAAGCAACTCGATCGAAGCTGAAATCAATGGTTGAACTCGAATCTACTGAATATGGAACTGGATCATTGTTGTATTGAGCCTCATCAGGGATATCCAACTGATAGACAACCGTGTAATCATCAGAACCATTCACATCATTGGAGAAGGTTTCTTGAACATCAGGAAGTTCTTGAAGAGCATCTTCTACTGCTGGCGACCATGATGAAGCCAAGAAAAGGAAAATCAAGGAAACTATCAATCCCCTTCGACCCATATTGACGGGTATTCATAGTGAGATATATACCCATACATCGCAATTTACGGGAAAAACCAATCAGTACATTCCTACTGGAGACGATTAGTGGAAGGATATGAAGAAAGTAAATCTGTCAGAAAAATTCTCTCTTTTTTCGGAGCATTGGACTCCAAAAATCATCTCGCAACTCAACGATTATCAAATTAAAATTGTCAAATTGAAGGGAGACTTCGTTTGGCATGACCATGGTGATACCGATGAATTCTTCCTCGTTATCGAAGGAACGATGTTCATTGAATTTGAATCAGAAACAATGGAACTCTCACAAGGAGAAATGTATGTTGTGCCGAAAGGTGTGAAACATCGACCATACGCTCACGAAGAGTGTAAAGTGATGCTCATTGAGCCCTCTGGCGTCGTTAACACAGGAGAAGCTGAAAGCGAGCTTACAGCTTCAAACGATGTTTGGAT
>QQSG01000111.1:2501-3507 GCA_003602665.1 Candidatus Poseidoniales archaeon | reverse complement strand
TCTTCCTTAGCCGCAGGCTTTGGTTTTGCTTTGGCCTTCGGTTCAGGCGTTGGGGTAATCGTGGTTTCATCTTCAAGGGAAAAGACGACTTCTTCTTCAGCCTCTTCTACCTGTTCTGCTACTGGCTCAGCATCCTTGAGGCCAACTTCGCTGTGAGTAAGACCTGATTCAAGTAAACGCTCGACTAAATCGGCTTTTTTACCAGTCGTAGGCAAATCATTGATGACGCACAGGGCCTTGAGTTTGGCCACAGTTAGCGAGGATGCTTCATCCGTCATTCATTCACCGTAACTAAGTCGAGGACTCATCCCCTATCAAGGATAGTGGCGAACGCATCAGAAACGAGGCCGTTTTTGCGCATTCATTCTTGGTACGGAACATACGAACCGTCCTCGGCTTGAACGTAAACGGTTTGATCGTAAGTACCATCTGGCATCTTGCGGAAGAAGTAACCATTCTCTGCAGCCTCGAAGGTCGGTTCATTCGATACTGCCTCTGGTGCATGAGGCTCTGGTGGACCGGCTGGACCAGATGCTTCTGGAGGGCCACTTGGACCTGCTTGGGGCGGTCCGCTTGGACCCTTGGATGGCGGTGGACCTGATGGGCCAGCCGTCTGTTCGAGGACTTCTTCTTCTGTGGATTTCTTGCTTGGTTCAGTCAATGCTTTGACACCAGCCCCATGCTTTTGCGCTCCAATGAAGGCGAATGCGGAAAGACTGAGGAAGAGGATTGCAAAGATACCTGCCCAGATTTGATTGGGCCACATGCTTCCATCAATGTCCATTCCACCGATGAGAATGTCGCTTGTGTCGTCCTTGTCAACATATTCTGCAAAGAGGCACTGTCCGCCTCCATCGACGTTGAAGTCAAAGGTTACAACTTCATCAACAATCGGTGCTTTATTCGACATTTGGAATTGATTATCGTGGCTTGGCTCCGTCCGCGCATCCCGCTTAAGTTCCAAGATATCATTCGAAGTACAATCATCTGAATTGATCAGATAAAC
>QQSG01000111.1:0-2467 GCA_003602665.1 Candidatus Poseidoniales archaeon | reverse complement strand
GTTGCAGTCACTTCAATTTCAATAGGAACGTCTGTGAAATCTTCACCATCCAATGGCGCACCCCAAACAAATCCGAGATCTTGCTCATAGGAATTACCAACCGGTTCTGCGGTAAATGGGAACGGGAAAAGAGCAAATCCGAACATCAATGCTGCCAATCCAAGATAGAGAAAGACGTTCCAACGGGAACGCTTCAACGCTTCTTGACGCTGTTCAAGCGTCATATCCTTCATGATCTCATCACGGTCTTCATCCAGAATTGGAACGGATTCCGTTGTTTCTGGTTCCGCCTCTGCCACATTCTCTTCATCGGACATGATTTGAAGCCAAAACGGCCGAGCATTTCAAATCCCCTCCCATATTCTTCTCATCATGAGCGAGTCTGGGCGAGATGGAGGTGTTCGCCTTGCTGTTTTGTCGCGCGGAGCACGATTATACTCCACTCGACGGTTGGTCGAAGAAGCTCGAAAACGAGGCCTTGATGTCAATGTTCTCGATCCTATGAGTTTCTCATTATTCGTCGATGATGGCTCGATTGATATCATGCACGAAGGCAAACCCATCGGCTTTGATGCAGTCATTCCACGTATTGGCCACTCCATTACTCGACACGGTGTTGCCGTGTTGCGTCACTTGGAACAAATGGGCATCTGGACTGCTAATACGGGTCAAGGAATCCTCCAAAGTCGCGACAAACTGCACGCTTCCCAACTGCTCGCTCGAAACAGAATACCTGTACCTCGTACAGTCTATGTTCGAGATACTGCAGATGTTGAACAAGCCATTGCTTCAGTTGGAGGATTGCCAGTTGTGGTCAAGGTTACAGAAGGAACACAAGGCCAAGGCGTCTTCCTTCGTCATACGCATCAAGAAACCCGAAACCTCGTCCAAGGATTGCTCCATACAGGAAAAGCAGTTCTCGTTCAAGAGTACATCGTTGAATCCCATGGAACCGATATTCGAGCACTCGTCGTTGGCGACCGAGTCGTTGCAAGCATGCGACGTCGAGCACGTGGACGTGAATTCAGAAGCAATTTCCATCTCAATGGAACGGTTGAACCTGTTGAACTCGACCCTGCCTACGAAGAGGTTGCATGCAGAGCAGCACGTATCCTCGGCCTTCGCATTGCAGGTGTTGATCTACTCGAATCTGATGATGGCCCACTCGTTCTCGAAGTCAATTCAAGTCCTGGCCTCGAGGGTATCGAGAAGGCAAGCGGTGTCAATGTTGCAGGTGCAATCGTCGATTTCGTCATCAGTGATACTGACTTTAGTGACATCGGTCTTGATCAATTGTTGAGAACAATTCCAGGCGAAGGCGTCCTCTCAATTCAATTGCTTCAACATCCAAACTTGATTGGAATGTCGATTGGAGAAGTGTTCCATGGAAGTTCCAATACACCAGTGTTCGCGCTCAGTCGTGGAGATCGATTGATGTGGAATCCTGAATCCTCTATTCAACTTCGTTTCGATGATGTTCTGATTTGTTATGGAGAACTCGAATCTCTACGAGCAACCCTTCGTAAAGCCATGTCAACCAGCCCACAGCGTCCGATTGACGGACCTGCAAGCGAAGAGAGCAATGCTTGATTTCTGCTGCGAACTTCACACAACAGTTTGATATGGAGGACCGTCTACTGCAGTTTGCTCGCAAGAGCACGGGATGCACACCTCGCCTCGGCGAGGAAGGCGGTGACGCCATGAATACGGAAAGGAAACATACACAGCCGAAGGCTCAACGACCGAGTCAGCTACGTCTATCGGATGACGAAGTTACGCTTCCACCGCGTCTAGCACACATTCAGAATCTTCCTTGGTTGGATTGTTACGATCAACAATTACGTACTGAGAACAAATCAGAAAACACGCGTAAAACCTACCTCAATGGTCTACGTGCCCTTGTAGAAACACCTCTTCCTGGAGAAGATATTCTCAGTGCAAGTGGGCTTGAATCGATGACCGTTCGAACGCTTGCAAACCGATTGGAACCACACAGTGGACGAATCGATCGATGGACGCATTCGATGAGTGAACTCAGTCCATCGACCTACAACGCTCGCTTAGCCGCTGCTCGACACATCATCAAGTGGCTTGGACATCGATGGCCAGACCATTTGGTTCGAGCCCGTACTGGACGAAAACTTCCACGAACACTCTCTCGACGTGAACTGACGTCGGTCATCGAAGCAGCCAACACCTCCGAGAATGCGATTGCATCCGTCGTTGTTACCGTTCTTCTCGATACGGGTATGCGCGTTTCAGAAATATGCAATCTCAACCTTGCAGATTTAGAAATGGAGGGATTGCATGCAAAGGTCTTGGGTGGAAAGGGCGACAAAGACAGAATCGTTTTGTTTACTCAACGAACCAAAGAATGCATCGACGCCTATCTTCCAATACGAACATCTCGTCTACGAGAAGATGACCAAGCCTTCTTGCTCAATTCTGCTGGACGTCGCTTACAACC
>QQSG01000110.1 GCA_003602665.1 Candidatus Poseidoniales archaeon | reverse complement strand
AAGTTCTGGAGATCAGCAAAGGAGAAGACCGTTGAGTTGTTTACCAATTCAATGGCAAGCGGCATGTCTCGAGGAGGCATGATACTTGTCTCTGGAAGCAACAAACATTCTGATTGAACGTATGGGCACTCAGCACCCTCCCAAGAGAGCATAACTGGGTGGGTGTAGCCGCCCTGTGCATCAGGGATGTACTCCGACTGAACTGTTACCCTTGATTCGGAGATGTTGTAAATTTGTGTTGCATTTGTCCACGTGTTTCCGGAGAAGTAACCAATCGAACCAAATTTAGATCCGTACTTATTATCAAAATGACTGATATTAGCAGCAAATTGACCTGCTTCGATTGTGTTATCTTGAACGTTGACAATTGAACCCTTGATTCGAATTCCATCTCCTGAGTTTCCAGTAACGGTATTACCTACGATAGTAGCAGAGGCCATGAAGATGTGAATTGCAGGACATTGGAAATCTCCACCATACATCCATACAGAGTTGCAAACACCAGTATTGTTGGCAACAAGGTTGTTCGCAATGTATGCTCTGTTTGGAGATGGACTTGGATAGTTACTTCCGCTATCTTTGTACAGATACTCTCCAATCTTGATTGGTTCTTTTGCAATGTCCGTAATGGTATTGTTTTCAAGAACTACATCTGAACTTCCGAAGACCCAGAAGCCGTTGAAACCAGTGATAGGACCAATCGTGTTCTGATGCGCACTTACTGAGGAATCACGAATACCAAATCCAGAACCTTGTGCAGCTCCAGAAATTGTATTTCCTGTGGCGGAGATCTTTGCACCGTCATATGCGGTGATACCAGCACCATCTCCAGTGGTGATTTGATTGTTGTTGATGTATAATGTGTGGGAGAAGTCTCCGGTCATTTTGAGAGAGTTTGTGTCAATACCGTTGCATTTAACATCAAGTGTTGAGTTTCCAAACGATCCTGATGAACCACGCAGGAAGACACCCTGTGCATTGTCTTTGATATCGAGGTTCTCTAGCTCAATGAACGAATCTTCTGAATAAATCAAACTGATTCCGTCATCACATGACGCATCTGCATCTCCCGTGAATTCGGAACCAGTGATGCTGAATTTAGAGAGGATACCAGCGCCTGCCCCGAATGCTTCTACACCAGGTCCGTTGTAACCTAGTCCGTCAATACCAAGAGTGAATGTGGAATCACGGATGGTTGGAGCAGCCAAATCAATGGCAATCACGTTTGTTGTATTGATATCACTGAACCCGAGATTATCTGCAGACATTGAGGAACCGTCGAAGACCAAGGCAGCATATTTTACGACCTGAAGGGAAGCAACGTACACTGGTGTTCCGTAAGCCTTGTCAAAATTGACGAAAGACATTCCAGTAGATGCTTGATTGATTGTGTTACGTATGAGGACACCCGATCCGCACGCAGCATCAGGATTGTTCAACAGATTGTTACCTTGTACACTGCATCTGCCTATTACTGAATCGTCTGCAGGAGCACCCCAGTTCAAGCGAACAGGAGATGAAGCGCTTGCTTGACTAGCACCACAGGATGCAGAACCTGCGCAAACTGCGCCTTCAACTTCTATGAACACACCCGCTGCGATGTTTACAGTCGTACCGGCATTGATGACCAGTTTGGCACCTTCTGCTACAATAACGTCTCCTGTGACGGTGTGTGTTCCGCTCCAAGTCTCTGTTGTGGTGATTGTTCCACTCGAGGTCTCATTAATGGCGCTAACAGCTGGCACAGTCATTAGACCCATCAGCAATGAGCTTAGGAGTATTCCCACTAATCCTACACTTTTTCCTGTATTTTTGAATCCCATTTTAATTCCTCTAACCCTAGGGAGAACATCAACGAATATAATACTGCGCCCATGTCGACTGCATTAAAAATATCATATCATACTTAAAATATCACAAAAGTAGCCTCTATAATATCAAATAACGATAAAAATATCAAGTAAAGAGTTGGTATACAGTTCCAATTCGACAATGATCCGGCTTAGCAGTCAATGGTTGAGGGTATCGATTCCATCCATGCCTTTGCATCGAGGACACCGTATCCTTTCCGAGAATCATGTTCCATATCAGGTGAAAGTGATGAGGCTAAGGAGGACTTTACAAGTTGTATACAATCAGTTCCTGATTCGTTCGTTCTCTTCAGTTCTGGGTGTTCCTCAAGGATAAGAGCAAGAGCACCTGCTACGAATACAGTAGCATCAGATGTTCCACTCGAGGAGAACCATTGATCGTTCGTTCCAGTCGATACGATTGAAACACCTGGTGCAGTCAACTCAGGTTTCTGATTTGGATAAATCCTAAGATTTCCTTCTGAATCAACCTGTTCACCAGAAGATGATTTCGACCAGACTTCATTAAATCGGTCAGAAGCACCCACTGTAATTGCAAGTGGGACATTCCCTGGTGCGCTCACATATCCATCATCAGAAGACCCACCATCATTTCCAGCCGCTGCTACAACATAGATTCCCAAATCAAGTGCTTGTCTTGTCGCTGATACTGTAGCACCTTCTCTCGAAGCTTCCTGATTTTGTTCCCCACCCAAAGAAAGGGATATGATATCGGCTTCAAAGTCGAAAATACACCACCGAATAGCTGAGGCAACTCTTGATTCAGAACCAGTGTTATCTTCACCATCTGCACTGAGAGCAGCAGCCATTCCTAATGTTACTCCTTGGGCAATGCCATCTTGATAACCCGATGAAATCAGGAGGCCTGCCATGAGAGTTCCGTGTGAGATTGAACCATAATCAGTAGGAGATATCTCGCTACCCACAAAATCCTTGAATTCAACTGTTGAACCTGCAAGTGCTGAATGAGTAAGTGAAATTCCAGTATCTACCATGCAAAGGCGAACGTCATCTCCACTTAATCCATCATTTTGCAACTCTCGAATATTGGTATCTTCAAAGGCCCACTCTGATGAGGGAGGAGGGAGTTCCAGTAGTAGCAAGTCAGATTGCCACAATACAACGATGAGAGCCATTACTAAAGCAACAGCTGCACCGGAGATTACAGAAAATGCTCTTCTCGGACGGATCGAAACTGAATCAGGAATGACTGGCGCCCACCCTGTTACTTCAGCTCTCCATTGGTCTTGGAAACCTCGAGTACTTGGGTCAATCGCGGATAGAATCCTGGGCTCACCTGGTTCAGGGAGCAACTCTATTCCACGAAGTTCTTCCATCTTCCTCCCCCTTAGGTGGGGCTCTTATGGTATCAAACCTTGTCTTATCGCGTATCAGAATCGAGAGCCTGAACCACTACGGGTTTTAGCGGCCTTAATTCCGAAGTAGAGAATGATAAGGGTCAGGGCAATGATTGCAACGAGAATGATAGAACTATCCTCATCTTCAGAGCCTTGCACAACATATTCAATTCCAAAGTCTTCATTAGGCGTGCTTGTGGTAAAGTTAGCATCATCACCACTCACTTCTGCTCTCACATCAAATCGTTCAATTCCTTGCGATGCAGCAGGCAATGAGAACTCGAAGTCCTGTGTGCTTAGAGCTGCAACTGACAAGGTGAGATTATACTCCACTTTACTTGTCTTTGGAGTCAGATAAACGGTGACTTCACTTGCTGTTCGTAGTCCAGTATTCTCGATAACGATCACAACATTGTTTGGATTCACATCAGCATAGTTATTGCTTCTTGAGAGCGTTTTGTCATCATCGAAGGATAAAGAGATACGTGCGGATTCAATTGTGATTTCCACGTCTTGAGATTCACCATCTTCACTGGTAATTCGAACTGTCATCAAGACTTCTCCGCTTTCAAAGGAGGCATCAGATGAGACCGTAAATACGAGGTCTCTCATGTTGTCCTTAGCAATGGTTGTAACACCATTCATTGGAGCAACTGTCCAACCATCAGGTAGGTTGTCAAGAACTTCGTATGTAAACGAATCATCACCGTTTCCATTGTTGTTAATGGTCAATCCTGCAGAAGTTGAACCAGCAGGNGATACCCCAACTGTTTCTGTAACGTCAGTTGTGTTGAACTCAAAGTATTGCGGAACTGCAACATTAAGTGAAACTTCAGTCATATCACCAGTATCTGCCATGAATCGAACATTCAAACTGTGGCCATTCTCGAGATGCCATGCATCTTCAACCGATGGGAGACTTATTCGTGCGAGAACAGTTCCATTCATTGTTGCATTCGCATCGACATCACCAATACCCAGTGAAAGGTCAATAGAATCCACCCATGCGCTGCCATTGTAGAATTCGAGACTCCAATCTTCTTGGTCAGGTGAGACGGTCACTGAGCCAGAAACTGCAAATGTATCCATAATTTCAGTTCCTTCGTATGTTGCAATCACTTCAAATTCAATGTTTGAGTAATTCGCATCATCAGTTGACATAATTGTAGCAACCATATCTCTGTTCTCATTTGTAAGTCCCGTGACGTTCAAAACGTTGTCAACACCAAGAGTGAGATCACTGTTGGTCTTTCTGTTGTATGAGAGCATAAGCGAAGTACGACCTTCATCACCGTTATCCATTGAGATACCAGAGGTGTAATTCATAATCAAGTTTCTTTGAACAGTTGAGAATTCAGAAGAGAACGAAGCAGAACCTGATGGGAGAAGAACCTCGAGGGTACCATCAGAGTTGAGTGGTAAGTTCCATACCTGTCCTTCACCAAGATCCACTTCGACTTCAACAACAGTATCAACAGGTGATTCTGAGTTGTCAGTACCTGCATTGAATGGTTGTAGGTTAAAGGAAGTGAATTGAGTGTTGATATCAATCCAACCACCCTTACTCATTACAAGGTCAATTGTACCACCATCTTGCACTGCAGCTTCTAGTATTCCAACAGCAATTCCACCACCATTGAATGGAGCGTCGGCTTCAGAAACAACGACAACCCATTGTCCAGGTTCAACTGATTCAGAGAAGGTGAGTTCATCTGCATCGTAAGTTCCCGTTACAGTAACCATCTCTGCTTGATTTTCCGCAGTCCCGTAAAGAACGATACTCGCACCATCAAGGCGGGCTGAATCGAGAATATCAGTTACGCTTCCAGTAATGGTAACTTGAGCAGCAGCCATCTCAATGTCTTGCGAAAGTGGCTCGCCTTCAACGACATAGAATCCTGAATTATTGTCATCATAACTGACAACGCCAAATCCATCCTTTGCAATGGATACAGTGTAATTTTCAAGGATTGGCACGTAAAGACTCCAAACACCGTTTTCGTCGGTGACGATAACTGTGTCAATAGTTCCACCTTGGATTGTTACGTCTGCACCTTCAACACCTTCGTTTGAATCGCCTATATCGTCTTCATCAACATCCCAGTAAGCCTTACCGCCAATTTCGACTTCTAGATCAGCATAGATCATTCCAAGACTGGTGTTTTCGATAAAGGCTTGTGGAGCATCCGATGTATCGAGTGTCCACACACGTTGTGCAGCTGTTTCGTTCATGAAGAGGCTCCATGTACCCGGCATGAGCAGTTGTGTTGCGTTACCATCAGCATCGGTTGGGTTCATTGTAATGTTTCCAAATCCGTCGTGGCTAACCAAAACGACCTCCTTTCCAGAAAGAGTTTGATTTGTACCAGATTCGATCAGTGTGAGGGTAACTTCTACAGTTTCAACCATACTGAGGCTGAGGTCAATACGCTGTGATACATCTGCACCAACTGTGATTGGCATTCGTAATGATTCCATGACCCCATCACCGTTGAGCATTGGTGCTGCTACGATGACATAGTCCCCTGTAGGGACATATTCTGCAAAGGTTCCGTTCACATCAACATTCAATGGAACATATCCAGTTCCATCAGCAGAAGCCAGGAGGATGTTCTCGACCATTGCTGAACCGTTCATCCAAGTTATTGCACCCGTGACTCTCCATTCATCAACGATAGGAACGAGAATAGCTTCTTCGGGTCCACTTAGTCCAATAGCAATGACATCGAGAACTCCGTTGAGTTCCAAACTTGCATCGGATGCATTTGGATCTGCTGCGTCTAAATCGTTGGTTTGTATCGCATAGATACCTGGGCTCAGAACTGCCTCAACAATACCATCTTCTGTATAATCAGCAGAGGTTAAGTTAACTTGTACACCAATTTGGGAAACAGGAATGAGTTGAATATCTGGACGAATCGCAGTCCCGTTCTCAAATACACTGTCGCCAAGATCCGTAAAGACATTGAGAGTAACAGTGCTGTTGCTTGGATTTGTGATTAGTTCTACAGGTAGAGGATTCATTCCATCTGCGACAATTACTGAATAATCAGAAACTGTGTTCGCATTGTAGGCAATATCGGGGATAGCAAAGGACCATGTTCCATTCAAGAGTTGGGTTTGGAACACACCTGAGCCGTCAGTCAGAGTTTTCCACACAACTCCATCTTCAGAAGTAGCGTGAATCTCTACAGGTTCGTATTGAGGGATATCCTGATTCCAAGCGGTACCGTTTTCAAAGAGATAGACACTTCCGATAACGTCAATTGTTGGAGCCAAGATCATAGCATCCAAAGGAGCCATCTCTTCGACTACTGTTACAAGACCACCAGCAGAGTATGCAGATACTGAGCTTGCAGCGTTGATGTTGAATGTCATTCCAGCAGGGAGTCGTTGGCTAAATTCACCAAATTGGTCGGTCACTGTAACGAATTCAAGGTTGTTTCCATGGAACCGAACCGGTACTGAACTTGCGTTCTCATACAGTTTCTGTTCATCTGGAAGGGCAAGCCATTCCTCGTAAGTAAATCCAGCTGAGTTTGGAGCATCGATTGTACCGTTAACCCAAACAGAGGTGGAATATGTCATATCAAGTGTAAGATCTGTGTCGAGAATTACGAATTCTTCGACGAGGATATACTCTTCATCGGTGTTATCACTTAATTCCCATTCTCCAACTGGAAGTTCAATCATAATGATGCCATTCTCGTCAGAAACCAAATTCAGAGGCAACAAACCAAGAGGATCAGTAATATTCACACTGCGGTTCGATACGTCAAATCCAGCAGGTCCATTGAGAGTTATTTCAACGTCATACATCTGAGGAACACCAAGATCGAATGTGATGTTAACCGGCTCATCATAGACTTGAATCGTTTGATTCATTTCGTAGAATCCATCTTCATCCAAGTCCACTCTGAGATAGTATAATCCAGAGGTAATTGGACCGTAGGATACATTTCCATCTTCGCTTGAGGTGAGAGGAATCATGAATTCCTCTCCAAGTTCAACATCGATCAATGTGAGGTTTTGGTTGGCCAGAACGTCACCCTCCATCGTGGTGAGTGTGTCTGAAATTTGAGACGCTGGCACAGTCATTGCAAGATCATATGTTGGTTCTAGCCCAACTGTAACAGGGTCAGGTAGGAGGATTTCTCGTCCATTAGGCATAACAGCAAGCATATTGTATACACCTGGCAAAATTCCAGTCATGTAGAATGAACCTGGGCTAACGATATCACCACTAAAGAATCCTGGACCGATGAACAGTCCAGTTCCGCTTAGAGTTCCGATACCCTCGAACGCACCTGTTCCTTCGAATGTTTCACCAACGAGTTCCTTCTTGAGACTGCTTACACCCTCTGAAGTAAATCGTCCGTTTGCTTCGACTTCTCCGTCAAGGAGATATGTTGAGAATTCTGTACCAGTTGATAGGACACAAAGTGATGCATTCACAGGCATTGTTTCGTTTTCACCACAAGGTAAAGAGGAGTTGTCGTGAGACAGCCATGATGCTTCGAGTGTACCTATTCCAACCCAAGTCCCGTTTCCAGAGTATACACGGTCATTCCCAATTTCCCGAGTAAAGTTACCCGTGAAGTTGTAGGCTAGTGCAACTCCTTCGCTTGTGAAAGTACCCACATCAGAGAAGGTTACTTCACCAGTTCCTTGAAGAATTCTGGACTCCTCGCTGTCGAATGAACCGTTGGTTGTAGTCAATGTGTAATTCTCAGTCATCGACCAAATGTTACGTAGGATGAAATCTGTCTCAACAAGAGGTTCTCCGGCGAAATCACCGAAGCCAGTCCATTCTACAGCACCAGAAACACCGCTTCCTTCAACTTCAATATTCATTTCTTGAGTTACGTCTTCCTTACGATCTGCTTGCTCACCAGTAACGTTGAGTGTGGATTCACCAAGCCAAGTCATGTTCGCAACCTGTCCAAGAACAGAGGTAATAGCATAGATTTCACGGTCTGTATTAACATCGGTAAGTAAATCCACCAAACCGCTTTGATGCTCTCCACTTTGAATCTTCTGAATAGCTTCTGTGTCATCATAGATACCCGCAAAGGCACTTACTCTAATTCGGCCAGCAGGCGCAGTGAAACTCCAATCGCCATTCTCATCAGCATCAGTGAAACCGATTGGAATCCAATATGTATCATCATCACCATCGATAGCATCCTCTCCAGAGAATGCATCTCGCTCGATTAGAATTCGAGTATTTGGCAAACCAATTTCCTCGTCTTCCATGTAGACAGTTCCTTTAATTTCAGCACCAGAATAGTACTTCATAATTTTAACATCAGCATTCGCGTTAATGTCGACACCTGTCTGTGCTTGATTTAAGAAGATAGATGTCTCGTTAGGGCTGTACCAGTTCGCAATAACGAAGTGATTCATCATTGCACCAGGAAGCGGGTATGCCTGTTGTAGGAAATTTGTCCCGACATCTCTAGACAAGAGTTGTTGTTTCGGTTGTGGGTTCGTAGAACCAGCATTTGCACCAAGTGTTGAAGCCCCGTAGCCAACATAGGAACGGGCAAGCATAGTGTCAAAGAACTCTGGTAGATGGTCTACTCTGATATCTTCGACTTGAAGTGGATCAATTTCTGCTCCAGACTGTTGGTCAAGTACGTCCTTCAGCATTGCAGCATCGACTTCTTCACGAGAAAGTTCTCGAACTGGGTCATCGCCACGTACAGTTTCATACACTTCACTTGTGAATGTGTTGAAATCTTGTCCAGACAGGATTGTAGGAGCTCCAAAGATACCAAGAGGTCGTCCACCATTGTAACTTGCTTCGGAATTGTATCGACCAGCACGTGGGTACAATTTGTCATCAACAGCGAAATATCGAATCTCGTGATTACGAGTGATCGTTTCCCCAGGTGCGCCCTCGTAATCCTGAACTTCATATCCGTCTAGATTTATGATATCGTTGTAAAGATCGATGATTTCATCTTCCGACAATCCGTTTGTCAACAGTTGGACGGTCATAGCAATGTGGGAGTTTGCACGATGAATACCAGTTGATACAGAGGCATATTCTTCGACGAGGTCAGAGGTGTACCAGTAGTCTCCAAATGTGTAGTGAGATATTGAGTTTACAATTTCTTCACTTACATCTGCATTATTACTAAAGGTGCTATTCGCAGCTTGTTCGCTGTTGAAGTCTCCATTGAAACAGTTGTCATTAAAGGTACTGTCACAAGGAATGATTTCACCACCAGACCATACACGATAATGGAGGCCAAGAGACTCGTCGGGAATTCCGTTGGAATCCAGAGGGATACCTCGAGCCATGTACGTATCACCCTTACTCTTGAAGATCTCATAGGAGTGGTCAGCAACAACATCGGCCATCTGATTGATATCTTTTCCTGAGTGAATCATGATGAGGTTGAGTTCATCCATTTGAGCCGGATTCAAGTATTTTGAAAGTTGATTTTCAAATCCAGATGTAAAGGCGCGCTCTCCATTGTTTTGGTTGATGTTGTAGCTAAGGTCTCCATTAGCAAGGTGTTGAATGAACATTGCAACTAAATCGGTTTGACTTCTTGCCAGTAGCATGTTACCTGAAGCAGGAATACCAGTCTGGAAGTTATCAGAGACGGATGGATGTTCTCCAGTATTCAGTGCTTGGAAACCATAATCCCACCAAGAGACAAACGCAGGTCTGTTTGAATAAGACTCGTTCGCATCTTGTTCAGCCAACCAGTCGAAAGCATCATTCCAGTACTGACCATTGAATCCACTTCCGAACGATCCCATGTAGGAACGGCCACCAAATGCTTCGTAATCACGGCTATCGAGAAGAGAAACTCCGAGATCATCCCAACGCATAATGTCAGGTACTGTGTAGTAGAAGTCTTCGTCAAGGTCGCCTTCAGCAGGAGAGTTGCTTGGAATAGCAGAATCCAATCCATAGGTCAATTGTTGACCGGTAATCATAATGAGGACGAGAAGAACTGCAGAGAACGAAGGTGTTCTCCAAACAGCCTTTCTAGCACCTGCAATACGGTCAGAAGGAGTGCGGATTCCAGCACGACGCCATGTTCGAACGAGTCCGTCCCAACCTGACCACTTCCATAGCCCAACAATTCCTGCAGCGCCCATGATGGCGACAACCGGAGTTGCGTTGAAGAGGAAACGAGCTGCTGTCCATGACATGTAAGAAGCAGCGAATATCCAGATACCAAAGACGAGAGAAATTTGACTTCGTTGGCTAAATGTCTTCCACATACAGATGAGTCCAACAACCAATGCCAGTACAAACACAACAGGTCCGAAACTTGCAAACATATATCCACGATCTGGAGCGTTTGCTTCAGCAACGGTTCCGAAAATCTTGGTCTTTGTGAAGTACCCACTTCCAGTGAACAATACATCCCATGCGTTACTAACATCCGTGAGTTTCAAGACGTAAAGAATTGCAAAGAAGATGGTTGCGCCTACAGCCAGGGTACCGAGGATGAGAAGCCATGGTTTGTCTCTGAATCCGGTTGTAATGTACATGATGACAATTGTAAAGAACAGAATAAAGATGAATGGTTGCAATCCTGTGCCATCGAGAACAAGGTTCATTTGTGGATGAGCATAATACGGCAAGGCAATCAAAAGATTCGTCAACAACATGGTTAGGAAAAGTGTGCTGAGAATTGTGGAATCTCTTCTTCGGAACATGTTCAATGCAACTTGTGATGCATATGCAAGGAAGAGGATAGCAGGACCGACTACGAATCCTTTCCAAGCAAGACTGGCTGCTCCGAAGGCTACACCTGCTAAAACAGCGTTTGACATAGCATACTTTCGTTGTTGAGCAACAGAACTCATTGCGCGGAGCATGTCAAGAGGATGAATCGATGTCGTTCGAACAAGCCTCTCAGAACCTGCATACTTCACTGCACGTAGATAGAACATGAATCCTATGGCAATGAATAGCATGACGAATGAATCGTGGTCTGCTAGACCCCATGTAGAATGCGTAACGTGAGCAGGCATGAATGCAATCAACCAAGCAGCAATAACTCCAGTAGCTTTTCCAAAGTGATCCTTAGCAATGGTTGCTACAGGGATGATTGTAAGAGCACCGTAAACAGCAGGAAGAGCAAGCATACTCCACCAAACAGCATCAGGACCAACGAATGGTTCGAGAACCATTGCACCAAGAGCAAGGCTCCAGGAGAATAACGGAGGTCGAGGATTGATTCCACCAATCGGATAGAATCGATCTGCGTCATATACAAGGTGTGCATTTTGTGCAAGGATGTAATCGACAACACGCTTCATGTACCAAGGGTCAGAACCTCCAGTCATATCGAAACCTTCAGTTCCTGCTGCATACATCGAAGGAACAGCGTACCATTGGATACGAATCACGAGTCCTACAATGAAAGCAACTGCAGTGAGCAAAGAGGCCCAGTGCGCATTCCAGAATTCACGAGCACCGCTTGGGCGGTGTTCTTCTCGGTTGGACCAACCACCGTACTTGTCGTGGTTACCAATAATAGAGATTGCAACACCAAGGAAGAACGTAATGGCGAGCCAAATCAGAGGAGACCATGAATCGTCGAAACTTTCGTTTGCCCAGAATCCTGATTCATACCAAGAACCAACGAGGTAAAGCATCCAAAGGGAAGAGAGGGTCATAGCACGCGTAAGCCAGCGTTCTGCAACCATACCAGATACGATAATGGCTACAATACCTGTTAAGAGTGCAGACCAGTATCCAACATATCCGTTTGCTTCAACCCCACCGAGTCCACCGAGTTTGAGTCGGTCTCCGATAGTACCTTGATCGAAATGCCAGATTGTTAGCAAGTGAGCTGCAGCCCAAATGACAAGAGCAATTTGGAGAGGAAGTGCATTTCTATTCCATGCCCCTTCCTTAGCATTTCCATAAGCAAACCATCCCTTGTCGCTTGCTGGACTCAATAGTCCACGTCCTGCAACACCAATTGCAAGACCAAGAATTGGGAAGATTGTCAACCAAGTAAAGAAGACAAAACCAAGAGCAGTTTTTTGGAATGAATCGACATCAAATGTCTGACCTTCAGGGAAGAGATACTCACTTGGAAGATACTCCGAAACTGCAGCAGCAGCGGTAATGTCCATTGCCGAATGAACACCTACACCTGCGAAAACAACCATTGTCATCCATTCGTGGCGCCCCCGTGTGTCGAGTAGATACCCAACAAACATTACGAGGAGGAAAGTAAACCCAGTAAAGGGGTCAATCATCGATTCGACGAAGATAGAACCAGCGATAGCAGTGACAAACATAGCGAGAGAGATTCTAGTTTGAGTCAATGAATCAGGAAGGTTACCAAGTTCACGAAGTACACGTGGAGTTACAGCGAGTAATCCTGCGACACCAGTGGCGATGATTGGCATCAGCGCATTTTCGTTCAATTCAACGTCAATTGACATAAGTCCGTCGACATAGTTTGCTAGTATTGCAATAAGCACAGCAAGTGGGGCGATAAGCCAACCAAAAACAGGCCTTTGCGAGGTCTTTGATACCTTTTCCATTTTTTTCCCTCAGAGGATTGCTCGACAGCAGCATTGCTGGAGCACTTTGGCCACTTTCGACCCTCTTTTAATCCCACCTATGAATGAGTCCTCAAAATCAAGCAACACAATGAGATTTACTTTTTATCAAAGTGCACGATGCCCAATGTCGTTTCTATGGTGAGAACCCTGGAGTGAAATCGTTTCCATTCGTTGGTAAGAATTGGCTCTGGCTTCGGCTAACGAAGAAGCGATTGAAGTGGTTGCGAGGACCCTTCCACCTGTGGAGATAAGTCTGTTTGAATCATCCGTCCCGGTCCCAGCATGACTTACCCATGCATCATCAGAATCTCCGGTTCGTTCTGCTCCAAGAATAATCCGTCCTTTCACAGCAGATTGAGGATATCCCTCTGAGGCCAGAACGACAGTGAGGCAATGCATGTCATGGAATGAAACAGAAGATGTTTCCAAAGAATCGGTCGACGCTGCGTACAATAACTCCCCAACATCAGAAGCGATGAGTGGCAATGTAACTTGACATTCGGGGTCTCCAAAGCGTACATTGAATTCGACGACAAAGGGATCTCCATTTTCATCGATCATCAGCCCAACATAAAGCACTCCTCGATAGGGAACATCCATCGCAGAAAGAGATTCATGCATGGGTTTGACGATTCGTTCAAGGACCTTTTGATGAATCTCCTCAGTTACAACAGGGGCTGGACAATATGCACCCATGCCTCCAGTATTCAGTCCCTTATCTCCATCCCAGACTCTTTTATGATCTTGACTTGGAGGTAAACAAACAAATCCAGAGGCATCCATTACAACGAGCATACTTGCTTCTTCTCCAGGAAGGAATGATTCTAAGAGAACGTGACCGTCAGTCTTTATTGAGTCGTCAATAAATTCTACCGCTTCCGATAAGTTTGTTGTAACAACAACGCCTTTCCCTCCTGCAAGAACGTCTCTTTTAATCACCCATGGGTTATCAGAATACGAAGATAAAGCAGATTCAATATCACTTCTGGAATCGAGTACCACATAATCCGCAGTTGGTACATCAGCACGACGCATCGCCTCTTTAGCAAACAGTTTCGAACCTTCAAGTTCAGCGTGTACAGCTTGTGGCCCAAAGCAAGGAATTCCGTGACTGAGTAAAATATCAGCAATGGAATCGCACAACGGTGCTTCAGGACCCACCACTACAAAATCAACACCCAATGAACGAGATAAAGAAACCAAACCATCTACATCTGATGCTGAGACTGAATGATTCGTTGCGTAATTCAATGTCCCAGCATTACCAGGAGAGACGTGGACATCACTGATCGATTCTGATTGTGAAAGAGACCTGCAAAGAGCATGTTCTCTCCCACCACCACCTACGACGAGAACAGACCTACTCATATCTTGACGCAATCTATCAAGGCTGATAATTCAACCGCAAAAGAGGTTTCACAACAAGAGCCTTCATGTGCCTTGTCGAAAACCACCCTCTCATGAGCAATGTCGATGCAGCCACTGAACTAAACTTTCTTGCACTTGTCCTAATGACATTGTGGCTTTATCTCCCAGGATTTATTGCAAACACCTTTGCAATGATGTGGGGCAAATGGCTTCCAAAAACAGGATACGGCCCCTGGCCAATCGATGGTGGAAGATCTCTAAAAGATGGGAATCGAATGCTCGGTGACGGGAAAACATGGAACGGTCTCATCGGCGGATCACTCACAGCCGGCTTACTTTGTGTGCTCCAACTTGCTCTTGTAGGAAACGAATTTGATGGCGCAGTAATCTTCGCAAGTCCGATTATCGGATCAGAAGATGCTTGGTTCTCAATCGGGAATGATTGGGTAACAGCCTATATCCTTGGTTCATTCCTTGGATTTGCTTGCCTCTTTGGGGATTTGACAGGTTCGTTTTTCAAGCGCCGTCAGGGATTGAAGCGAGAAGGAGACGTTTCATCAAAGGCACCGCTTCTTGACACGCTTCCTTTTGCAATCATGGTATTTCTGTGGGGTCAACTTTTCCTCGGAGGATCATTACTCGCCTCGAGTGAACTCATCTACCCGATGTTGGCTATTATTGTCATTACACCAGTTCTCCACAGAGGATTCAACCTCATTGGATATGCCATTGGATGGAAAGATGTACCCTACTGACGTAGGCAAAGCATTCATGATTCAATACATGATGGCCAAACCATGCGAACAGCAAGCCTACTGACAATTTTGATGATGATACCCATTCTTTTTGCATCCACAACGCTAGCATCTCCTCCAACAAACGGTTCGACTACAATCATTTCTGATTCTCAGACTTGGGATGGGGGCAACCTCAACGGTGACGTTGTTATCGCAGATGGTGGAGTCCTTACCTGGACTGGAGAATCACAAATTTCAACGGATTCTACAATCACTGTACAAGAGGGTGGTACTCTCAATCTCAACAATGCCATTCTAACTGGCCAAGCATCTGTTTCGACCCTCCTCATTTTTGATGGTACTAATATTGCTATCAACCAAGGTATTGTTGATACAGAGGCTACAATGACCATTTATTTTGACATTAACGTCCCTCAGCAAGCTTATCTTAACTTGACAATTGACGATACGACCACAAATGAAATAACTGGAACATCATTTGAGACCACCGTTGATTTAACGGATGAGTTTCTGATTACAGTCGATCACTATTATCCCCTTCCGTTTGGAATCACTCATATCGAGATATTCCATTCAAACGCTGAATTGTTGACGATATCTGCTGAAGAATTCTCACAAAGTGGAGGAAGCCTTTCTTGGAATCAGCCATCATACCATGTCCTCAATCATGGAACGGTTATCTCTGAAGGCTCAACGCTCATGGGAGCAAATATCAGTTGCGAGCATCTTTGTCATTTCAATGATTCAACACTCATAGGAAGTGGACCGATCAATGTTGCAGATGGAACACACATTGGAGTAAATAATTCAATTATTCTTGGCTCACGAACAGATGAAGACATCATTGTCCATGATCAAGCCACTATTGATTATGAGGAATCAACTGGAACTGGTGGCTATACAGACGCTTGGATTCGACTTCTCTCTAAGAGAGAAATCCACGTCAATGCAAAAGTAGCAACTGTTGTCGCAACAGGAATTGGTTACAATGGCAACACAATTAACACAGTCATCAACGGAGATACCGATCAAAGCACCTGGTTTGTTGACCTCGGCACAAGTGAAAATAAGAGAATTGTTGAATGGGTTGATGGTACTGGAACGTACCATCAAGAAGCAGGAACAATAAAAATCACAGTTGAATCAAATTGGGGTGACTTTGTTGCTGATGCAGTAGCACCAAGAATAGCAACATCAAATGTCAATGTAACCTATCCATCGTTAAGCATCGACAAGATTGTTCCTGATGAAGTAACAGCAGATACTGGAAAGACCCATTACGTCATGGTCACAATCTCGAATACAGGCACTATTCCTGTCAATCCAAATGTCCGTTGTTATACAAATGGAGAAGAGGCAGACACAACAGCCAACACAGGTAACTGGGAAGTAGCTCCTGGAGAATCCAAGGACGTACCTGTTTCATGGTGGCATTACACAGATGAAGCTGCTACATTGACTTGTAAATTCTTTTATCCCGATGTGCTTGAAGCGGTAAGTAGCTTGATTGCAGATGAAGCGGGTGAAACCTCGAGTGAAGTTTCATGGACAACAGCTGAAGAAGTTGAAGAACTTCCAGTTCTATTGTATGGAATCATCATAGCCATTGTCGTTGGATTAGGGGTCTTTGTAGCATTGAGTTCACGTCGATTACAGAAAAAAGAATACATCGAAAGTGGGGATGAGTTTGAAGAGGAATCTGAAGACGTAGAAGAATCTGAAGAAGTAGA
>QQSG01000011.1 GCA_003602665.1 Candidatus Poseidoniales archaeon | reverse complement strand
TGCAAGTGTTAGCATATCGTGGGTTCGTGATTTTGACCATGATCTCGTACCAGGAGATTGCTCATACATACAGCCAAATTCAAGTTGCTCAGCCTCTCTCAGTGTACAAAATGTAGGGAATTATGCGGACTCATTGGTTGTCGAATTGGATACTGCACCACAATTTGTATCAGACATAGTGATACCCGAATCACCAATCCAATTGAATCAATATGAAACGATTACGTTCAATGCAATCGAATTTATGATCAACGAAGATGCAACTGCATATCAGCAGGATTCAATCTCATTCATTCTTAAATTGAATGGAGGACAGGTCTTACAGCGTTACTCAATCGATGTGATTGTAGGACCAAATGTTGCTTGGACATTCCTCGATGGACAGAGTGAAGTGGATTCTCAAGATGTTGTTAGTTTCGCTGTTCAACTTCGAAACGATGGAAATTTGGAGGATGGGTTGATTGTACAGTTGCAATCCTCACATTCTACTGTGATGGGATTCACACCACCAAATGGAGCAATCATTGAAGGAGATTCAGAACGACCTCGCACCTTTGAATTGGGTGATCTTCCACGAGAAGCAAATTTCACCTTAAGAGGTACAGCAGAATTGCCTTCGGACCAAACCGTAAACGGAACACTTGTACTTGATATCGTTGTTCGTTCAATCTTTGACCCTGAAACTGAATTTATCTTCACTATTGAAGAAGAATTCCTTGGTAAGCAGTGGAAGGAGGAACAAGAAGCCGAACGTTATTCTCTTTCGGAATTGGTCAAAGATATTGGCCTCATCATCAAAGGATGGTGGCTGATTGTGGTGTGCATTGGTATCTCTGGTCTTATTCTCAACAAAGCAGTACGTGATCGAATTCAACGAAATGAACAAGATGAATTGTTACGTCAATTCAATGAGAAACCGGAGGAGACTCAAGACGATTGGATGGATAAGTTCAGCAAACCGTCTGAACAACAACCACAGCTTGTGGAGAGCCCAACAATGAGTCGCGATGCATTTGAGAAGGCTTTTCAATCCCAGTCAACCCCGTCATCCCCTGCGCTGGAGCCACTCCCTGAACCGATACGAGATGCAGCAACAACCGTGCTTGATCATCACGACATGTCAGCACAACGAGCAACAATGGACAAGATTGCTTCTGACATCATCAATAACGGAGTTTCAATGCCTCATCAAGAAAATGAAAATCTTGAGCCATCAACTGCAATTACTGAACGGACCATCCGCCATGCGAATCCAGAGCTCTCCTCAACTCCAAGACCCCCAGAGAATGTGCCACTACCAACAGATGTGGATGAAGAGGATGAGTTTGATCTGTGAGTGATTGCATGCGAATTGTAGGTATTGATGAAGCTGGCAGAGGACCTGTATTGGGACCCCTAGTCGTTGGTTTACTATCGATTCCAGAAGATGATGAATCAATGCTTGCCGAGCATGACATCTCAGATTCCAAACATCATTCTGCAAAAAAAAGAGCATTTCAATACGAATGGATTCTAGAACAAGAGCAAGAAAGAGATTGGGTTGTTGATACAATCGTATGCAAACCGGACAGAATCGACAATGCAGTTGAAGGACAAGGATTGAATCTTCTCGAAGTGGATTTATTTGCTGCAATTCTCAATCGTCACAGCAAGAAGTCCGATGATACATTGCAAATTACGATGGATGCATGTGATGTTAATGAACAACGGTTTACGAATCGGATTACAGAGCGCTTGACTGAATGGCCAAGAGGTGAATCTACAATCCATTCGGAACACAAGGCCGATACGAATTATCGAATTGTAGGAGGGGCATCAATTGTTGCCAAAGTCGTTCGTGATCAAATCATCCATGAACTGCAAGACTCGTTGGGTTTTCGTATTGGAAGCGGATATCCCTCCGACCCGAACACCGTCTCAGCCTTACCAAAACTGATTGGACCTGAACATATTCATCCGGATCTACGTTGGTCATGGGCAACTGTGGAGCGTTATTGGAGTCAGAACTATTCAACTCCTCTTCCAAAACGAGAGAAAACTGGAACGACCTTGTTTTCAATGTGAATTCAAGCCAACGTATTCATCAATTAACAGCCTCAGGCCGAACCATGGCCTGGACTCCTGACGGGGATACTCAACAATTGATTTGGCATCTAGCACTGCAAAATGCCTTCGAGTACGATGGAAAGGGAGCCGCAGGTTCAGTCATTGGACGAATCATGAGTATGCGGGCAGACCTTCGTCAACACGGCGGACATGTAAGCCCCCTTGTGGCACAATCCGTTCAGAAAGCAAATCAACTCGCTCAGGAACAGGGTTTAGAGCATGTTGAATCCATACTGGCAAGTGAAGCTCCACATTTGCTTGAAGGTCGGCAAAAACAGGAGAAGAGAGAGGGCTTACCTGAACTCAAAAATGTACAAGACAAGAAGATTGTCTTACGTTTTGCACCAAATCCAAACGGACCCTTATCGTTTGGTCACGCACGAGGTATTGTCATCAATGGAACCTATGCAAAGGAGCACGGAGGAACACTCATTCTTCGCTTTGATGACACAGATACGACGGTCAAACCTCCAACCTTATCTGCGTACGATTTGATTCCGGAGGAAGTTCAATGGTTGTTGGGAAGACCTGCCGATCGAATTGTGATTGCAAGCAATCGAATCTCACAATACTACGAACACGCTG
>QQSG01000109.1 GCA_003602665.1 Candidatus Poseidoniales archaeon | reverse complement strand
TGGGTCATGTGGGTCAACATTCTTCTTGGATTTACGAACCTTATCCCAATGGTTCCATTCGATGGAGGTCACATGTTCAAGGATATGGTTCACGCTGGATTAACTCGCTTCAGAGCAGTTGGCAGGAAACTTAAACTCTGGAATTTCCATCCAATGTGGATTGATCACTGGTCAAGAAAGGCGAGCAGTATTTCATCATTGGTCATTTTGTTTGCGCTCTTGTTTACAATATTTATTCCGTACTTCTAGAATAATAATCACGCCGAACGCCTACGCAGGAGTTCTTCGATTACCGATGGTTTGGTTACTTGCGGTTGTTCAAACTCAATTCGTCCTTGGAGATATCCAAGAGTCGGGGATGAAGCATCCTGTTGACAAACAATTTCAATGAATTCATTGAGTGGCATTCCTTGGTCCCAATCGATGAAAGCACGTCCATTTCTCGTACGTGGCAATGAAGGTATTCGTCGGGCAAGTACACCTAAACTACCCCGGAGTGTTGAGGTTTCAACGCGGAAAATCCTCCATGAATCACCACGAACGCCCTTTAATCGATGAGCATAGAGTGGCATAAGGCCACACCGTTCGCCCTCGTAGACCAATGCGTTGTATTGATCCAGTGTCCTGCCACTGAGATACAGTTTCTTGGGTTTCGTTGTTTTCACTTCTATCGGGAAGCATATGTCTCCACGAAGCGCGAGAAGGTCGCCACTGCCTTCAATACCTGAACCAGCAGCTCGAACAACCAGGAAAGGCCGTCTCTGAACCATTCTCATGCGCTCTTTCTCATCAACAGAACATGACCGGATTACCTTTTCGACACCATCAGGAATCCCCGCCAAAACGTGGCGTAGTTCTCGCTCATATTGGCTTGACATGATTTTACATCAATGTCAGCCGCCTTTATTGACTTCGGTCATTTTACGACAAATACTGAGCGATTCTTGTTTGTTTTTTACATCGGATAATTAAAGGACGTTGATAGAAACAACAATCTGTGCAGAAGGTTGTTGTAAGGACTGATAACTTCAAGTTAGCATATCGCGTAATGCATCTTCTTCGAGAACGTAAGATCAATGTCGAGCAACGTTCAATCGATGATCCACTTCCACATCGAGATTCAATTTGGATTGGGACGCCTCAAGAAGTTGCTCAACGTCAACATGAAGGACGACCGATTGCGGCTCAACTCGAATCAATAGACGGAATGATAGAAGAAGCAATTTTTGCATTACGTAGCCCAAAACAAACACATCGCCTCATTATTGGAATTGATACGGGACCAAGACCTGGATTAGCATGGCTTGCTGATGGAGTTTTAATCGATACAATTCAAACCGAATCAATTGAAGAATGTCTTGTTCGAGTTGATGCTTTACTGCAACATCAATCGTTTCAGCATCTCCTTTTCCGATTGGGAGACGGTTCCCCTTCTCATCGAGATCGACTCGTAAATGCTCTCCTCACCAGGGGGCACAGTGTTGAGTTGGTCAAAGAAAACAAAACTTCTCGAGGACTTAACAGACAACAACATGGCGTAGCAGCAGTTCGAATCGCTACGTTATCTGGGCGCCAAGTATGGGAAATGACTGAGATTAATCCGAGCGAAGGAGAATTGAGAGATATTCAACGCGTGAGCCGTAAGAAAAGCAATGGGAGAGTAACAATTCCAACGGAACTCGCTCGAAAAGTAGCGAAGGGTGAAGTGACGATCGAACAGGCGATTGAAGAAATCATCTGATTCGAACACGATATCGTTCACGACCATTGGCATAAAGAACAATACTTCCAGTTGAAGAAACAGCGATTGCAACCCCATCTGAAAGTTGAGAAATCGCTCGAGCAGCAAGGTGTCGACCACCTTCTCCTGATTTTGGTGAGAGGCCGGAAGGAACCTGTATGTATCGGCCTGCATCACTTGCGATGCCTTCTCGATTGAATAAAATCGCTCCATCAAGCCAAGCGAATTCAGCCATAGTCTCGTGATTCTCTCGAATTCGAACATCTCGTTTTGAAACACTGTGTCCCTTGAATGGATTCAAAACCATCGAAGTAGAATGGCCTCGCATCCTCTGGATGTTCCCTATTGCAAACAACGCTCCAACAGCAGAACCCTCACGACCACGTGTTCCAACTGCACGTGACAACTCGATCATACGCATCAATACGTCCAATTCAATCGATTGTTCCTCTGCAATGGATGCAAGCCTTCCAGCTCCAAGCATGGCGGAATCGACAACAAGCACGCCATCAATTGGTTCTGCCATCACAATGAGTAATCGTCCACCCTTTGCAACCCATCGTTCACCCATTCCTTGTAAGACCAAATCATACAGTTCATTGAGGACAGAGAGGCCCTTTGAGGACAATCCTTCTTCCAAAACATGTGCATCGATTTGGTGTTCGATTAAAGCATCTCTTACACGATTTAGGCTCGTCATAACCCGTAAAGGAACGTTCTTTGGAAGAACAGGTACGATGGAGCGAACCTTTCTGCTGTCGTTCGAAACCATCAATACAGCATCAAAAGCAAATTTGCTTGACTCTAAAGCAACGCTTACCATGCGAGGTAGGTCGCTCATCGTTCATCCTCATTGGTTTGTTGTGTCAATACCTGGAAGGAGGTCGTTGATTTCTCTGTAAACAGTTCTCATGTTTGAGATAAAATTCTTCTCTTTCACGACAACAGTAAACATTTTGATTCCTGGATCTTCTTCAGCATCGAGAATGCCAAGAACGGTTTCAAGTGTTAAACGAGCACCTTCTCGATGAGGGTATGCGAAAACACCCATGCTGATTGGTGGAGTCACGATTGTTTCAACACCATCAAGCCCATCAAGGGTTTTGAACAAGTTCTCGTAGGTTACTGGTAGAAGGTCACGACGTGTTTCATCTTGGTTTGGTCGTCGGCAATCCGGGCCAACAACGTGAACGATATGCTTGTATCGATCTGCTAAAGCGTATGGTTCAGTGACTACATTTTGTGTAACAGCACACGGAGGGGCGTTGATTTTCCTCATTTCTAAGCAAATATTACGTGTTGCTTGAGTCAACTCTTCTCCTGCTTTTTGGTGGATCATATGGTCGATTCCCTCACGACCAGATAGTCTGTTATTCGCTGGAGTAATTAGGACATCACCTTCATGATTCCATACGTCTCCACCAACGACTCGAAGGGTTCCCCATTTACAGGTACGGGACATGTATAGTTCTGCCATCAATATCACCAGAGGGGGCCACCCTTCATATCCTTTCAGTGTTTTTTTGATGAAAAGAAGGGTTTTTGATTGAAATTGAACCTCTCATGGAAGCAATAGTGCTAAACTTGAATTCGAGTTAGAATGTGCATGGGAGGCGCAAGAACGAGTGTCGCTCTGGCCTGTTTGATGGTTGGAACTCTTTTTTCTACCTTTATTGCCCCACTCCAATCTGATTCAATCCCATCAGAAAACATGGTTGATAATCTCTTTCAAGGGTTCACAATCGATGATGATTGGCTTGATTTAGAACAACAACCAATCGCAGTACCAAACGGGTTTGATCCTCTTACACTGTACGATTACAGTGATGTTGGGGTGTTGATCAATAACAAATCCGAATCCAGTAAAACCATTGGTTGGGCATTTGTTGAAGCCCGTAACATCAGTCTCGAACGTGTGTTCATATTCGACGCAGATGGGACACCAACTGGTGAAACAATCAATCGAAATCAATTCAATGAATTCTTCGCATACCCATTCCTCGAAATGTTGGGTAATCGAAGCAATGTTTCAGATATGAATTATCTTGTTTC
>QQSG01000108.1:2843-9220 GCA_003602665.1 Candidatus Poseidoniales archaeon | reverse complement strand
TTTGCCATAAATGCAATGATCACTGGGTCAGCATGGGATGGACAATTAGGTGGTCAGACAGACTTCCTCGCTTACAATCTCCAATTCGGTCTTGTAAATCGTGTTGAGATTCAACCTCCAGGCAGTTCTGATTGGTACTATGCAGTTGACACCTCCGGAGCAAACGGGGAGTTGACAAAGGATAACCACCCATTCAAATCTTGGTCCTTTGAATGGGATCTCTCCGCACACCCTGAAGGAGAAAGCGATGTTACATTCAGAATTCGCTCATACGATGGTCTTGATTACTCACCAGTTGAAGTACGTAAATTCAAGCTCAACCTTGTGCCTCCAACATTGTACCTGAACGAACCTCTCGATGGTTCAACACATACAAACGGTAAAATTCTCTTCACAGGGACGGCTTCTGACCCCTATTCAGGTACTTGGGGATCAGATATCCAAGATATCTGGTTCGATGTAAGCGGTCCTAATGGTTACAGTTCGCACTTTGCCATCAATGGTTCAGTGGCATGGGCTTATCAGTGGAATTTCGATGAACTTGAATCTGGAGAATATGATTTTGAAGTTTGGGCAAGTGATAGTGATTACTGTGATGATACGCAAGATATTTGTGTTATTCAAACCAGAACCGTAATCGTAGTGAACGACAATATCATTCCAGTTGTAGACTTGTTGGAACCAGATGGTACTGAAACTGTTCGAGCAGCCTCAAACACTACCTTGATAGGATTTGCAAGCGATGGTGCTGACGGAACAATCACTCGTGTAGAAATCACGATTACAGACCTTGCAAGTGGATTGATTCTCAACAACGGTCCAGGGCCAGTTACTCAATTTACGAAGACTGGACCAGGTTATTCATGGTCTGCAATATGGGACACAAGTAAACTCGACCATCAAGGTCAGTATGAGATTAGCGTCAAAGCATACGACGGAGAAGATTACTCCATCTCAGATGTTGTTCGAATCACGATTGACAAACCAACTGATGAAAACAATATTCCACCACAATTCGACAGAACAGATTGGAAGAGTACTGTGACCATATTCTGTGTCGTAGGATCTTCTTCTGAGAATCAATGTGGTTCTGGTGCAGCAATTGACTTGAACCAATTCTTTTCAGACCCCGATGGTGATTTCAGCGAATTAAGCATAGATTTCGTAGATGATGCAACCGATTCCTCAGACGACTTCCATCCAGTATACGTCATCATTGACGGTGAAGGTGTCGCTCGATACGATCCAGCATCATCACGAACAGATGAAGAAATATCCTCTTGGACATTAGAAAACGTACGATTCGTCGTTACTGATAAACAGGATTCAATAGTATTCTCTGAAGGTGTTACTTTCTTGGTTAAGCCCATTGAATTCAATGCTCAACGAATAGATGTTGGTGAGGCAGTAACCTCAGATAATCCTGCTATTTTCGAAGGTACTGGATTGCCTGGAAGTCGAATTGAAGCACGATCGATTTCAAGTTCATCGTTCATCAAGTCAGTTCTTGTTGGCGAAAATGGAATTTGGTCTATGGAACTTACACAACAAGACATGAATGATGCCTCAAGTAAAATCAAGTTTGAAATGGATGGGCAGACCTTTGGTGGTACAAATGATCCTACTTCATTCAATGTCGCCGTTGGTGCAGAAGATGAAGGTGGGAATTTATTCCTGATAATCGGATTGGTTATCGCAGCCCTCGTATTACTCGGTGCAGTAGGTTACTTCTTCATCGAACTCGAGGATATTGACGACGAAACATTTGGAGTTGAAGAAGAACCTGTGGCTAAAGAAGACCCATATGCGTGGGGACGAAAGGATTCTGTTGAATTGCCAGCAGCCCAACCAGCCCAGCAAGTTGTTCAACAACAGGTGGCTCAACCTGAAGCACCTGCTGCTTCAGGGCAGCATCCAGGATGGCTTTGGGACCAGGAATCCAATCAATGGGTACCAGATCCAAATTATCAACCACCTTCTCAGTAAGTAGGGAGGTGCTTTGATGATTGCTAAACCTGGGGTGCAGGAAAAAATCCTGTTACATCTGCTCGATTATGCAGATTTTAAAGAGAAAGTGGAAGTTCCGTTTTCCTTATCTCAAATGGGGATTGCAAATGCTGTTGCAATTGCACGTTCGAATGTACCTCGGGCCATATCTGGATTGCGAGATCAAGGTTTACTGGTTGAGCGACAAGCTCACGTTCATGGTGTTAGCAGGAAGAGAAAAGCATACTTCTTAACAGACTCAGGAATCATCGCTGCCGAGGATACCTGGGGGCGACTTCGTCACTTCCAATTCCGCTGTATTGGTCCTGATGGAGAGGCATTGACAACAACGCTTGGAACTTCGCATGAAGTCTTGCCGTTTGCCATGAGGCCTGTAGATATCATTCGGTATCTTGATGACAGTTTGATTCTCGATGTACGCCCTCTTACAGAGGATTTAATTGAACGCGATTTGTCAAAGCAAGTTGAGAAACAACTTGTAACATCACTTGGAGATCTCCCAAGACTACGTCATTTCTATGGCCGAGAACAAGAACTGGATAACATGGTTAATTTACTCGAGGCAAGAGCCACCACGCTTCTTGTTCCTGGCATAGCAGGTATTGGGAAAACCACAATCGCTGCTAAATTGATTGAACGATTTATGCACCGTAGGAATCTTCTCTACCATCGATGTCAAGACTGGGAAGGTTCTCGTGCCATGTTTGAAGCGATTGCTGATTGGCTACTCAATATAGGCGATTCATCATTTTCTGATTATCTTGCTGCAACACCAGTACCCAAGCCAGATGATGCAGCAAGAATTTTAGTTGATTCTTTGGAAAACACACTGACTCTCATCGTAATAGATGATTTCCACAAAGTATCAGATCCAATATTGTTTCAAACCATTCAATCAATGACTCTTGGTCTACTTGGAAGTGAGGAATCAATTGGATTGGTTATTTTCTCTCGTTCCTTCAAGCCAGTCGTTCCAACAAAAGACGCAGAAGGCAGAATCACGAGTCTTGTGTTGCCACTGGATGGTCTCGATTCAGATTCAGCACGTCACATACTTTCAGGATTCGATGACCTTTCTACCGAACAATGGCTCCACATCCATGGTTTATCCCGTGGTCATCCACTGGTTCTTGAATTGATTAACAGAGGTGCTTCAGCGGGCGCTTTTCACGATACTCTGGAACATTATGTTACGAAAGAAATTTTCTCGAAACTTTCCGCTGAACAGAAGCGAGTTCTCACTGTTCTCTCGATCTTTAGAGAGTCGGTTACGCTTGAAGCATTACTCTCTCACGAACTTGATGTTGACGTGTTGGGTAGTTTGGTTGAACAAGGCTTGGCTCGACAAGTTGATACTGATGTATTTGACGTACACGATTTGATTCGAGAATTTTTGCTACAAAGTCTTGATGAACCTACGAAAAGGGAAGTGCACAACAGTTGTGCTTCATATTATGCAAAACAAGCAAAAAGTTCTGAAGCAACATTGGAACAAATCTACCATGAACTTGCATCTGATCACCAACAAGAAGCCATCTCGAAGATTGTAGAGTTTGGTAGAGACATTGTGTCGCAAGGCCACCTTGAACTTCTGAATCTTATCGAAGAAGTCAACACTGATGGTCTTAAACCCAAAACACTCGCTCCTATGCTTCAATTACAAGGGGATATTTTACTCATGCTTGGAAGGTTTGAACAAGCTTCCACAATCTTTGAACATGCCAGTTCGGCATCACAATCTGCTGGTGCAGAAGTTATTTTTTCTGAAATTCTCGGTTCTCAAGCAGATATTGCCATGAAACAAGGAAAAACTGATTCAGCACTGGATTCTCATAAGCAAGCACTCGAAGTCCAGGTGAAACTCGGTGACTCAAAAGGTGCCGCCAGATCGTACAATAATATGGGTTACTTGTATCGAAGAAAAAATGACAAAGCCAAAGCCTTGGCTGCATATTCGGAAGTTGAAGCCATTCTTTCAAATGATGAATCTTTACTCAGTGCTCAGATTATTCTCGGTAGAGCACTACTTGATCTTGGTGAAGTTGATCGTGCGAGAAAGCATGCATTCGAAGCGTTTGAGCGAACAGATGAGGGTGAAGATATTCTTCTTCACGCTCGAGCTCAAGCGTTATTAGGCAGATACCATGCAAAAATGAATGATTCAGAGACTTCACTGCACCATTATTCCGAATCATTGAATGTAATGTCAGATGCCGGTGATCCCGTTTCTTTGGTTGAAATCACAATATTGCTTGGAGAGGTTCTTGAGGACAGTGGACGGAGCGAAGATGCTTTGGAGCGATACCGAGAAGCGTTAATCATCGCTGAAGCAAATGACTTACGAATGCAAATCGGTGAACTCCTTTCCAAACTTGGGGGGGTTGCTCCCGATCGGCAACGAAGAATGGAATATCTACAACGAGCACTTGCCGTGTTCCGTGAATTGGGAGCAAGAACTCGAATGAGAGAAGTGCAAGCCCAAGTTCATGCAGCAGTCATGGGCCGTTAGAACATAGGCCGATCAAGTTTCAATGTGATTTCACCTTCATGGTGGACAACCCAAATGTATTCCACACCAGCGAGTTCGACCATTCCTGAATGGGGTGCTCCCCCCGTACCTGAAAGCGAACGTTCGGTATCAAGTTCACCTCCACCATCATACAAAATCAACTTGGTATCCGTTAATTCCAAGGTAAATTGAGATTCATCTGCTTCAGTTGCTCTCCAGTATACTCTCTCTGCATACGAGGTGTTATCGTTACGACTTGCTGTATCTGTACGTTCAATTGCAGCAGCAAGGTCATTCATATTCGCATCTATTGCTTCTTCATTCCATCGTTCACGTGTCGCAGTTTCTATGTCGTAAATCCAAAGACTGAACATTGTAAGGAGCAACACTCCAAGTAAAAATGTAAAAACATAACCAAGTTCAGTTGCTGCTGCTTCAGTTCTACGCTGGATTTGGGATTGCCTCATGCAATCACCTCGGAAACATATGCGTCAAGGGAGGATATTTGTAATGAAAATTGAATAGGCGCTCCCGCTGTATGCCAGATTGCTTCTGATGTACCGTATCCGGGATCGGGAACCCACCCAACATAATCAGTCAAGAGATCAAGTCTACCTGGATAAATTGTCCAATCAAGGCTCGATTCGAGTCCATCGGTGGAGGCGAGTGCAATCGCTTCTCCATAGGGTTCAGCCCATCCTCGACGGACTTCGTAAGCAATATCACTTGCGAGACTGGTTCTTTTCGAAAGGGTTACTTCCATTGATAATTTTCCACCACCAACTGATGAGTCAGATGTCGGATGCAGGGATGGAATTGTGGCGGCAAATCTAGGGCCGGGACCACCTCGGTCGGAGGGAGATACAATTACTGTAGGATTGAATTCCGGATGATTTGTTACAACCGCTCCTCCTGTCATGGCGACTTCCATTCCGGTCACTGATGACTCAAATGCGTAAGTGAAACGAGAGATTTGCATGATCCATGCACTTCCGATTGGAGTGTATGGTTCTTCAACAACCATTCCATACATTTGCATGTGTACACTTGCGGGATAGGTTCCTGTTTGCCATGCTGTTTGCATATCGATAATACTTCGGCCACCCATGCTTTCCCATGGCATTTTCAAATCCACCCATCCGGAGGCAGTAACACCAACACGAACACATCTTCTTTCACCGTCATTGAGGGCTTGCATGAGTCCTTTCGTTCCATTTATTGCGGTAGCATACATCCCATATCCCTCCGTTGTATTGAGATAGACATTTTCATTTTCAAGAGGTATTTCGACCGTACTTCCTTCGTTTAGAACCGTATCATTTGAAGCTAGATTTGAGGCATTAAAGAGTGTCTGTTGACCATTTGCTCGAAGTTCCAAATTCAGCGACTGTGTTGTACTGATGTGAAATTGTTCACCAGATTCCATGCCGGTATCGACAGCTCCAATTTGATACACACCATTCGCTTCAGATTCACTTTGCCATTGTATCCCAATGGGGACATCGGAACTGATTGATGCTGCTCCATCTATCCCTGAGGGAGGCCATTGGACTTGATCTGAACTCATTGCTGGCAAGGTGATGCCATTTCCTCTCCACGTAGCAGTCGCAGATACTGCGTTTGGATTGGTAAGAACAATGTAGCCTGGTTGAGATGGTGGAATAAATGATGTTCCATGGAACGTACCTGTGCTACTCTTCCATGCAGTCGCTCCCTCAAAAGTGTCCAAGGAAAGCATCAATTGTGCATCTGCAGTTGTCGTAAGATGGATGACTTGAGCACGATTCAACGTCAAAGATTTCGACCATGATGTTTCAACATTGATCAGCTCAGAGGGAATAGCGACTTCTGTGAATGAACC
>QQSG01000108.1:0-2518 GCA_003602665.1 Candidatus Poseidoniales archaeon | reverse complement strand
ATCACTGAATTTGCCCACGTTGGTGCTGTGTAGTGGAATGGCCGATCAGGTCCTAGGCGCATATCAGAAAAGCAGACTGAACTCGTAGTAGATTCTGAATGACGTAATTGAAGTTCATCATCAAAGTCAATTACATTTCTAATTCGAAACGAATGGTCTTCCTCCCAAGTTGCAGAATACCACATTCCGCTGCGTATTGCGTCCCATTCAAGTGAACCATCCACTGGAACAAATTCTTGGGTTACCATGTCTCCAGGCATACCTTGCTCTGCTAAATTCGTCGTCTGTTGATTGAACTGCGTCATTTGTGCTGCCATATCATGACGCTCGACACTGCCTTCCAATTCTTCTATGACGGGAATCATTGTAACCATCATGATGCTAATGATTGAAAGGACTCCTCCGAACAACAGAACCGTGGCGATTGCAGCAGAGACTGCTTCTTCGTTACGCTGAAGTTCGTTCATTGGTTTACCACCATTCGACGAACGTCAATTTCCAGTGAGAGTTCCAACTCTTGAGTCTCTACAGTGAATCCATCAATTCCACTCGCTCTCTGATAGGGGGATATACCAATGAATTCATCGAGCGTACCCGATGCTCTGTTCAGAGTATAATCGGTAAGCCAAATTTCATGATATTGTGGATCTACAATCGAATGTAGCGTATTGGTAACCAATACTCTAAGGTTGTAAGCTTCTCCAGTGAAGAGTTGTATTGGACCCAATGATTCTACTTTGAATCCAACATTTGGTCCATTACCCAATGATTCACTTAGTTGAACATCCGTGAGGACAAGAGACAGACGAGTTGTTCCATCCACAAGTGTGTCAAGTCGCAAGCGAGGGGCTTTTTCAATTTCCCATGATGTGCTTGGGTCTTTTGATATACGTGCATCATTAATCAATACAATTTGATTGAGCCCACCGTCAATATTGGTGCTAATGCTTAATCCTGACAAGACGAAACGAGCCCAACGATGAACATGAATGCCTGCTTCATCGTACATGTCCACGATGAGAAATGTCTCACTCGTTAGATTGTGATCGATGACCGAATATTCAAACGTAGATTGAACATCAATAGAAACTGAGTTCGTCGGATTTGTAATGATGACAGATGTAACAGACTCATTAATGGAAAGGAACTGGAAGGAACTACTATTCAATTCCTCCACATAGACGACTTCATTTGGCGTTAAATCTGCTGAAATTACCCATTCTTCAACTAGTTGAACGGGATTTATTGAAGACGCTTGTAGTGAAAGTGCCTGGCGGGTTCCAGTGCCGTCAGGGGCATCTCCTACAACATCAAGTCTGTCTTCGATACGGTCTGCGATGTTATTCGCACTGTTCCAGTTTGTGTTGTCATGAAAGGCGACAAGGTACGGATTCAGGAAGACAAAAACTCCACCCATGATGCTAACGACCATGGCCAACATCATGATGACACCGAGGATTTCACTCACTGCATTTTCCTCATCATTGCGCTTTTGCCGGTGCATCTTATTCCCCCCTCTTGTTACTTGAGCATCTCGCATGCATTTAGGGATTGACCTGCTGTTTATTGATTCAGAGCAATTCTCTTGCTATTCTTTGGATTGCGTTGGTGGCAAAGCCATCTCCGTCTCTACGGCCAATAAAATGAGAAAAATGAGGGCCATCTTGTGCTGAGATGTTTATGTCTCCCTCAAAGACCTCATCGATTTCAAAAAGAACAGTTGACTCTGCAAGATGCGGGGCATTGTTCATTTCAGAAAGATGTGTTAGCGTAATACTTCGTGTTTGATCAGTACACACTTGTTTTAAGAATTGGCCAGTTTGTTCATTTGACAAGTGTCCACCTCTACCTGAGATTCGATCTTTTAGAGATCGAGGGTATGGTCCATTGAGCAGTCTGTTTGAGTCGTAGTTGGCTTCCACTGCAATATGCTGACATCCGTGTACATGATGGACCAGTTCGTCAGTCCAAGATCCCAGGTCAGTGATAATTGCAGTTCTTTCCCCTCCGTGGCTGGCGACAAATGCCACATTGTCTGCTCCCGAATGAGGTACCGGTACAGGCAATAATGAGGTGCCTTGGGAAAATTGTAACACGTCAAGTGACTCAAAATGGTGGGTAAATTCAGGTAACAACCCTAATTCTTGTGATGTACGATGATTGGCGTAGACTGGTACTCCCCATCGCTTTTGGGCAATGAGTGCACCACCACCGTGATCTCCATGGTGATGGGTTATGACAATCGCTTCCAGATCATTTGGGCTGACGTCTAAAAGAGCCAAGCGCTTTTCTAATTGCACTCCACTAAATCCTTGATCTACAAGAACATGGGATGATTCTGTACTGAGGAGTGTGGCATTGCCACGACTGCCGGTTCCAAGATGTGTAATCGATAGCCCCATCCCAATCGATTCCATGCGGTCACAGGCGGATATTGAATACACCGCTCGATTTGTTTCAAAAGTACCGTTTTTTAGACAAATGAAAACGCCTCACTGTATGAACAACGCTCCATCAT
>QQSG01000107.1:877-9446 GCA_003602665.1 Candidatus Poseidoniales archaeon | reverse complement strand
ATCCATATCGTCGATGCTCCACCAACTGCTCTTGCTAGCCTAAGAATTGCGGGCATCTCTCCAGCCGAAATCGAAACTATTTTTGTCACACATCTTCACGGAGATCACGTCTTTGGATTACCATTTTTGCTCCTTGAAAGAAAATACATCTCCGATAGAGAACGTCTGAAACCCCTCACAGTTATTGGGGCAAAAGGTGTCAAAGACCGTTTTCAAACACTTTGTCAACTGGCGTTTCCAGGGAGCCTAGATGATGCCTTAGATTCAATAGAATTCATCGAAAGTGATCGTGGAACAACAAACGATAACTGGAATTGGGAGCGGTTCGAAGTCCACCATGATGATGCTGTCGATCCTCACGGATATCGATTTGAACATACGGACGGAGCTTCACTTGTTCATTCGGGAGATTCCGGTCCATGCGATAATCTGGAGAATGCAATTTCTCGTTCACAGATTGCGGTTGTAGAGATGGGATTTCCTCAGTGGGTTCCGTCTGATCACCATCACAAACCCAACGATATCCAAACACTAGCTGAGAGAAACCCAGATACTCAGTTACTCATAACACACACTTTCATCGATTCAGAAAAATCGAGTGGAGAACCAATTTTAACAAATGAGTTCCCAATCCATCCAGAAAATGTTCACCATCTCGAAGATGGAGATGCATGGATTTACGAAAAGTCGGTTTGGAATCCAGAAAAATGATGTGATATTTTTTGTCCGTTTAAGTACCCCTATCGAGCCGTATATCATTTCTAAATAATTCTGTTTTTACAATCGAAATTGATTCCTCCAAACAATTCCTACGGACATCCTTATGAGGGGGGCTCGGACTCGGAGAAACTATCCCGGCGCATGTTCAACCAGCCATCGCAAAGGGGTATATAATGGAGGAAAATTTGTGAAGGAAAACATCTTCGACACTTTGCTCTCCAGGCCAAGTTTATTTCTCAACAAAGAGATTCTTCATCACAGCCATCGGCCAACCATCATGCCTCATCGTGAGAAGGAAATTGAACGTATTGCATTCAACCTTGTTGAGGCATTGAACGGCCAGATACCATCGAACATGATTCTTTACGGAGTCACAGGCGCTGGGAAAACTGCAGTCACTCTTCATGTTACAAAACTCTTGAAAGAAAAAGGAGAACAGATGAGGAGAGATATCACTCCTGTCATGGTTAATTGCAGACAAATTGACACTCAATACAGAGTTCTATCAAATATTGGGAATTCACTTCTCGAAGATCACGAAATCGATGAAATCCCATTCACTGGATGGCCAACTGACCGTGTGTTCAAAGAACTCATCAAGAGGATGGATGCTCGAAAGGGCGTCTTTGTTATCGTATTGGACGAGATTGACCATCTTGTACGNAAAGCAGGAGATGACCTTCTATACAATCTAACAAACATCAATTCATTCCTCAAAGATTCACGTGCGTGCGTCATCGGAATATCCAATGATTTGAAATTTACAGAATTCCTCGATCCACGTGTTCGTTCTCGTCTTGGCCAACAGGATTTATTGTTCGCTCCTTATGATGCCGAACAACTCAAAGACATCCTAAGGAAGAGGGCAAGTGTTTCAATCGCACCTGATGTTGTATCGGAAGGTGTTATTGCGCTCTGTTCTGCCTTTGCAGCACAAGAGCATGGAGATGCTCGATGTGCATTGGACTTGTTGAGAGTGTCCACAGAAAAAGCAGAACAACTTGGAGATAAGAAAGTTGAACAACATCACGTCCGTATGGCTCAGCATCAAATTGAAGCAGATCAAATTGAGCCAGTTATCGCTGCGCTACCAACCCAACAAAAGCTGGTTCTCGCTTCAGTACTCATCAACGAAAGAAATGGGCTAAAAAATATACAGACAGGTCAATTGTACGACGTTTATGACCAAGCATGTTCCTATCTCAACATACCATCACTCACCCAAAGAAGAATTTCGGGAATTATTGCGAATTTGGATATGCTTGGATTGATTACTGCGAGAACAATCAGCCGGGGACGATATGGCCGCTCTAAAGAAATCAATTCATGCATTCCACAGAACGTTGAAACACAACTGATTCTAACAAATGCTGATGAGAATATGGCTACCGTTTTCAACAATCGCTATCGACAACAACGTCCGCTCTGATTCGTTGTGCTTATATGGATGAGGCAGGTGGCGAAATCATGAGCAGTGAAGAGAAGACAGAAGAAAAAGGTTTTTTGGACCTTATTTCAAATCCTTCAATGGGCCTTTCAAAGTGGTATATCGCCATTGGAACATGGGGATTGGTCCTAGCAGTGCTCAATCTCATTGGTGAAATTCATCCATCATACCGAGTATCATGGGGAGGCCTTCTCACCTTCGAATTAATTGCTGACGCATTTGGTGACAAAGATACAGCAGCAGCATTCGTCGCAGGTGATGCTGTTTTCATGGCCGCTTGCGCCCTACTTGTTGGACTGGGATTAAAGTCGATCAATGAATCGACCGAAGGTGGCGTTGCAAGTTTCTTCCAATCCATGGTCATCAACGATACATGGCCTGCACTTGTTGGAGGCGAAGGTGGAATGATGCGAGCAATTGGAGCATGGTGTCTTCTTCTCGGATTTGGATTTTATATCGGATTCAGTTACATGAACCAAACTTGGATTGACCTCGGTGTATATTCAGTTTCAATTACGCTCATAGCCTTTGGTTTTGCTCTTAACTCTGCAAGTCGAGCCCCACCTGGCGACGAAACAGTCATGTGATTATTCAACTGAATAATCGCTTGTGACCATTTTTTGACAATAAAGCATCAAGAGCGCCTAAAGCAAGGCCTTGCCAGAGTGCAATAGACCATCTTAGAATCAAAATACGGACGGAGAGGGATAGGAACAGATGATTTCTTTTTCCATCTTTTTTCAGACTTCTTGTTATGACACCGAGCGGGCCTCTCCAAAAGAGAAGTTCAATCAACACGCCGAGCATCATCCCGCCAAATGCTAGATTTGTCTGCCACATTGAAAAAAGATCATCGTCAAGTGGTAATGCCATTATGATTGGAATAAACGATAACAACATCAGCAGGACAATCGGTAGAATTGAGAATGCTATGCTTGCACTTCCAATGAAATCGAAGCCTGGGCCATTTCTTTGGCGTGCCGGAAAATGGCGAACAATTCGAACGTGAGCACGTGCATCTCTCCTTCGCTTGTGAAGGAAACGGCGTATGCCAATCTCTGGAACGTGTGAAACTAAAGCATCGGGTGCGTGTATGATTGTGCCTCCCTTAGAGAGAAGACGAAGACTCAGTTCCATATCTTCAGCATGATACCAGGACGGATCAAAGCCCCCGACTTCGAGTAAGGCTTCACGGAGAAACATTGAGCAAGGTCCATTTGCAAGTGAGGTTCTTCTCGGCCTGTTTCGATATTTTGAAGCAATTTCAACAGCCCTGAATCTACTTACAACATCATCATGTGCTTGAAAGACGGTTCTTCCGGTTACTGCCGCAATGGATTCATTCTCAATTGGCTTACAGGCGAGCAACATTTGCTCTATCCAGTCTGGTTCTGGCCGAACATCGATATCGGTAATTGCAATCCATGTCCCTTTGGATTGCTCAACAGCAGCCATACGACCTGCTGATAAGCCAAGTGAGTCTTGGTGGATAATGTGAATTGGAACATCAGCATCTGAATGCTTGTTATACCATGTGTCGAGTTTTGATTTCGTATCATCTGACGAACCATCATTGACTGCAATTATTTCCAAAGGACGATGAGTTTGTTGAAGAATTGAATTGAGACAATCATCGACCCAATGCCCACCGTCTCTGACGCATACAGTCACACTTACCAACGGACTTTCTGACATCATTCGACCTCAAACATGATCAGTAAATTTCGACTTCGGTGTTTTGCCTCAATATCAAGAACACGCATGACAACACCTTTCCGCGGTTGTCCGTAAACGATAATTGTCCCAAGTGGAGCTGTTGCGAGAATATACATTGGTGCTAAATCTTCTTCTCCATCGACTTCAACTAAAACAGGCTCATCCTGAATCAAAGACCACTGAATAACATCGAGAAGTTCGGGTGTAAGAACACTTGGTGGATTTTTGACAGTACGCCTGAGTGAATACTGGTTTGAATTTACTTTGAGTTCATCCTCAAGTTCTGTGCGTTTGGTTTGACCATCAATGAATGCAATATCTGGCTGGATACCCATATCCATGAGCCCTTTTACAGTGACATCACCGACTGCAACCAAGGCGCCATGGTTTGATGGAAGAGATTCAAGCATCGCTGAAAGAGCAACTTCTGGAGCGTCTTCAGGACCTTCGAACAATTCTCCCATCGGTGTTTTGAACTCATCATCCAATACCGCAGGCATCCTCAATGTCTTTCCATTAAGCGACGGTGGAATCCAAGGATGGCCTTCAGTATCCACAAGTCCGTTTCGTATTCGACTTGAAGATAGAATCCCTCCAAGTTCATCCATCATGTGAGGTGCTTCGATGATATGAAGTGAAACCAGTCCATTTTCCATACGTTCATTGTTTATGTGATAGCATCGAGAAATGGTTTCTGCAGTTGCAACAATGCTGTCGGCTTGTTCATGCAACGGCGCTGGACCGTGGGGATTTTCCAAAACAAATACTTCATATCGTTTCGGAGCGTTCACTGAAAGCCATGAAAGAACACCTTCCATGCGATCATCAAGAGATTCAATCCATCCTCCTTTTGCTTGAGCCATAGCATCGTTCGTAACATGTACTTCAATGAAGTCTGCTTGACGTAGAGCAGTTTGAATCAATAATTGATGACCTGAATGGAATCGATCGAACGTCCCACCGATGAGGCAGCGCCTGTAGTGACGTTCCTCTTCCATGTGTAATGGTGGAGCCACACGGCATTTGATGACATCGCTTGTTGAAAGGTAAAAAGTGAGAAATCAGCTGTGCCCCGACGCCTAACGGCCTTGTTCATAGTTTCCTCGAAGGCCTGACCCTCGGCATCAGGGCGTGCTGTAGGGCCGGTTGGTTGTCTCGATATCATCCAGTAGTCCATCGAGGACCCATAGTCGGCCCGGGTTTCCGCTTTTGCACCGGAAGTCATTCCCCGAAGGGTCATTCCAGTCTTCGATAGCGGACCGTATCATTGGTATCAGAAATCATTGCAATTTTCACAGTAGCTCAGTCTGATGTTGCACGTACGGCAAGTAA
This sequence comes from Candidatus Poseidoniales archaeon, assembly GCA_003602665.1. Classification (GTDB taxonomy): domain Archaea; phylum Thermoplasmatota; class Poseidoniia; order Poseidoniales; family Poseidoniaceae; genus MGIIa-L2. Next base: position 4,231 of record QQSG01000107.1, on the reverse strand, counting down.
CCCTCAAACCAAACCGATATGAAGCCATCGGTTTAGATTTCAATTCTGTTGAGCATCGCTCTTCCAATAAGTAATGCACTTACATCCGAATCACCCAAAAAGAGTTCATCGGTTGAGAAGAGAGGCCATGTGCTAACGTCTCTGGCGAGCCAACCCACAAGAGGATGGATTCTCCCTTGGTGGACTGGTCGTTCAGATTCGAGTGATTGAATCATATCATATACATCCATGAGAGATGCTTTTCCTTCACCTTCTGGCACCATGAGGAGATTGATCATTAATTCTTGATTGGGAACGAAGCCAGAATGCGTCCTCCCTATACCAGGTAGCCCTACTCGTTCTCCATGTGGTCGGGCCAGAAGACTTGGCCAACTCAGTGGATGAGTTGCCAGCCATTCACGCCCGCTAGATGTTGATAATTGAAAAGTCAGCCAATCAAAAGCCCATGCAGACCACCATTGGGATGGTAAAACATTCATGCATGAACGGATGAGGTCTAATGAGAGAGGAGTATCGTCTCTTATTCGAGCAACAGCATTAGACCACGCCCATAGGATAGAACCCCTCGGGTGTACCTGTCCTGCTTTGAGATATTGTTCAAACAATAATTCTCGTTCACCAGATAATTCAACAGAAGGAGGAAATAAGACCATTAAAACATCCTCTGGTCGATAAGGAGCGTCCAACCAAATTGAGGATGCATCGCTAAGAAGAGCATCCATTTCTTCATCGAAATACGGACTTGTCGTGATGATTGTGTGAGCAGCAATCGAGCCAGATAACGGATCTTCGAGCATCTTAGCTACGTCAAGGAGCAATGAATTCTCATTTGATAAACGCATCATTAGCACAGAAAAAGCCCGTTGCTTCCATTCAGAGGACGTCCTTGCCATACCATTAATCAACGATTTGATATCCATTGAATGAGGATCTAGAAGATCAACCCATCCTTGAGTCAATATCGGATGGAGGCGTTGCCATCGTGAGTTACGTTCATCCATCGGGCTTGCTATCCAAGAGGCTAATGGATTCGTTCGCTCTATCGAATTTGAAAAGGTGGAGTCACCGTTTGGATACATCCTCATGGCTTTTCGTACAAGTGCAATATGCTGTGATTCTTCATTGGAGGTATCGCTCAGAGTTTGTTCATTCATGCCTCCTGAACCATGCCATGCCAGGAGTTCAGCAGCATTATTCGGGAGCAGTTGCCGACTCGTTTCAGGTTCAGTACGCACGTTTGAACGGTCTAATTGGATGTTTAGTTCCAAGAGATTGTGTAAACGATAGGATACAACAGCAAGCTGAGGAGTCCCTTGCAACGTTGAGGTTCTGCTTGAGAGATTGAGGGGTTCTCCCCTCGAAGTGATAAGCGCCCGGCATCGTCCCGAAGCAAGCAATCGATCGAGTAAATGCTGTTCATTGCCACCCGCCCATGGCCACTCAACAATACAATCGAGTATAGTAGATTCCAAAAGCCACTCAATGATACAGGCTGCACCGTTTTGAGATACGCCTTCAAGAAGAATCACATCAACTGCCTGGGAGTGTTCTGACCAACTTCGATCACCAAAGTCCGCTAGAAGAGAACGGCGAAGGTGAAGGTTCGGTTGTTGGCCCCTACCAGAGAGCAACCATCGTTTCAATGAACGAATACGAGCATTGCGTTTGACATTGGATAAGCGAGGGTGCCTCCGCCTCATCCATGTACTGACTAAATCTACTGGAAGTGAACGGTCTTGTGCAAAGGCGATTGATTCTGTCATCAGTTGAGCCCGATCCCCAAGCGAAGAAACCAGAAGATTGCGGTCAACAGCAGATGGCAAATGGGCATAGAGACCTCGTTCCGGAGAGACCTGATATGAGGTCCCTTGCACAGAGCCGATACTATGTTCTCCAAGACGGATTTGTGGTGGCCCTGTTTCTGATCGTATTTTGAGTTCTATCCAAGCACCATCAGGTACGTTCCAGGCTTCAAACTGCTCAAGCAAACGTAGACGGACAATACCTACACTCTCCTCACGGCTTACCCATGCTGTTAGCGTCCCTTCCTGAAGTTCAGGAGGAGAAGTTGTTGATTCGAAATGTTCCAAATCAAACCAATGTATCTTTTCGCCTCGTTGAACTGCCCAAAGGCCCCCTTCTTTTCCGATGGAAAAATCTTCATCGTTGGATTTCAATAATTCCGTTCGTTTAGGTAATTGGAAAAGCCTAGATTCGGGTGTTTCCAATATGCCGAGAACAATACTTGTGCCATCGCTTGAGAGAACTACTGCATTCTTATCCGAAGGAATTTGGCGAGTATATTTCTTTAATCTCCCAACGAGATCCATGAGAAGACGCTGAGCTCCATTCTCTGTCAATCGATGTACAGCACCTCGTATTGAAGCTCCGTCGTCACGTTGCACTTCCCCGGCTTCTCGAAGATTGCGCATAGCCAAGGATGCGTGGGGCATTGCTATTCCCAAGGATGCTGAGGCTTGGCTTACAGTCCCTCCACCATCGAGAAGCCAATCTAGAATGCGTCTTTGATAGCGACTTCTAATGGCGGAGGATGGCACAAGAGGTCACCTTTGCCTGTGCTAAACAGCATTGATTGATAGAGATTACTATCAAAGCCCCTATTTACTTACAATTAGTTACCGATTTCCACTGCAAACGTGAGATATCACTTACTGAAGGCGGCATTCCGTGTAAAAAATACACCTCACCCAGTCATGAACGGTAACAAACTCTTGCTTTGATGGAGGAACGGTTATATGAGTGGCCTCGCTCCTTTGTTTCAGCGACATCGCCTAACAGCGAATAGCGAAATTATAGGAGGACAAAACAATGAAAACTGTACGCATACGAGAAAAAATCAAGAAATTTTTAGGAGACCGCCCGCGAAACACCGCTGAGATCCTGGAACACATCAACAGCACCATGCGTCATGGTACAACAAGCCAACAACTTGGTAACGTTCTCTCCAAGGACAAAGACATCGTGAAGGTGGGTTACATCAAGCGATCAGGCATTCTCTCTGGCGGATACGACATCTGTGAATGGGCAACCAGAATTTGGGTTCAAGATCACTGCCCTGGATGGTCAGAAGGTACTCCAATCATTATCGACCAACAAGGCAACATCACCATGGGTGATAGTCTAACCAAGAAGTGAATACCCATTCACTCAATTTGATCCCTCTTAGAAATAAGTGGTATTTACAGCGATTAGCGTAAGCTAAGTCTGCACTCATATTACAAAAATAACATTTTGTAGTTTGATTGGAAGATAAACCAATCTTCTTCAAGCGTTGTTGAAGATATCTAACGCATCGTCAACTGAAGCGCCTTGGCTGATGATAGCGTGGCATGC
>QQSG01000107.1:0-402 GCA_003602665.1 Candidatus Poseidoniales archaeon | reverse complement strand
TCATCCATATCCCACATTGCAAGACTAATTGGATCACGTTGATCGGTCTTAACCAGATGAGACTTCGAGTTCAATTTGACCAAATATGGGACATCAGGATGATCTTGAGCATAGAGTGAAATGAGTCCACCTTGTGCTGCAAGAACACCAACTGTCCCATCTTCATGAGCACGTGCTCCTATTTCGAAGAGGTGACCTGGATCGTTCGATGAAAGTGGAATCTTTACGCCACCATCATAGAAATCATCGTTCAGATGTTCGATTTTTTGGTCACAAGCAAAGAGATTCATTGAACCAGTACCACAAGTTGCTGCCATCAAGTTATCAAGATAGGTTTCTACTAAGTCGTCAGGAACATCTCCTGGAACGCTATGTTCTGCCATTTTGAATCACCCAGTTTCA
>QQSG01000106.1:8838-9848 GCA_003602665.1 Candidatus Poseidoniales archaeon | reverse complement strand
GAATCATAGACAAATCTCTGGGTGATGACTTCTAATCCGAAATTTTCCAGTGTTTGAATTAAATGTAGAGCGGCGTCTTCGTATGCTGCATTACCTTGCCCTGCCCAACGGTCAAGATAGCCAACAGCACCATCTACAACATCAGTAGGGTCGGCAGTTTCATCCGATAGCATTGACAAGTAATTGTATGTCGTTCTTCCATCAACAACACCAGTAGAATGTCTCCCACCTTCGTCTTCAGAGTATGCAGGCATTTGCTCCCGCTGTATCATAAATTCATAAGGTATAACGGAGATTCCATTGTGTACTTCATACGAGAATGAAGAGGAATTACTCGACTTCATGTAACGAACGGCCATTCCGGACAAATCTAAATTTCCGTTACGATCAACCCATGTTTTCCAAGATTCACTCGTTTCTCGTATAGGCCAAAGATCAGTTCCATAATCTGAAATCAATAAGACACCATTATTTGTTCTTGGAGGCGCCAATATTGACAATTCAGCACTTTCTCCATCTTTCAAATCCATTACTGTGGAATTGAACACATAACCAGTAACAGGGTCTTTAACAAGATAAGGGATAAAAACAGAGAGATCCCCTTGTGCTTCGAGGGTTACTGTTTGGAAAATACCCCCGGTCCAAATCGTGGGTGAAACTTCCAGTGAATCGGCAGATACTTCGCCAGATTCCTCATTACCAAAACAACCAGACAGGGGAGCCATTAACATCAAACAAACAAAGCCCAATGCAATGCTGAATTCACGCCCCATACTTTACCCACCAACTCTCCATATCTCAATTCTTTGATAGAATGTGCTCAATACTTTCATAATGGAACAGGGAGATATTTACTATTGAGAATATGCAAGAAAGTGAAAAAACATCGAGAGCACGGAACGGATATCTATGGGCTATACACGTTATCGAACTTGACGATGACCGTTGTCCATTAATTGAAGGATAGCATCCGAATAAGAAATGGGGGGGAAAGAGTTGATATTCTTCCT
>QQSG01000106.1:1914-8784 GCA_003602665.1 Candidatus Poseidoniales archaeon | reverse complement strand
CGGCAAATTGTTGATTCGGAACGATTCAATAATATCGTATTTATTGCAATTCTTGCCAGCTCCATTTCTATCGGGTTCGAAACATATGATTGGGGAGAAAATGGAAATAATTTCTTGATTTACCTTGATTGGATTTTTATGTCCATATTTGTAACAGAAATCCTGTTTAAAATATACGCAATGAGGTTCGATTTTTTCCGTGATCCTTGGTGTGTGTTTGATTTTATCATCGTCGGAATAGCATTATTCCCTACATCAGGCGTCTTCAGAGTATTCAGAGTATTTAGAGTTCTTAGAGCGTTTAGACTCGTATCGAGAATACCTGAATTGAAATTGGTGGCAGAATCACTCTTCTATTCGGTTAGAGGCCTAGCGGCTGTTGCTACATTACTCATGGTTGTCATTTACGTATTTGCGGTGCTCTCCACCGTACTTTTCCAAAATTCTGGAACCGATGGGGCAACCTATTTTGGCTCATTAGGGAAATCACTTTTCTCACTTTTCCAAGTTATGACTTTAGAATCGTGGTCAAATGGAATCGTTCGTAATTTAATTGAAAGTGAAGGCTGGTGGGTTGGATTGTATTTTGTTGTTTTTATCTTCATGACGACATTCACCTTCCTGAATATGTTCGTCGCTATTTTTACGAACACAGTTGTGGCCTTAGAAGCCGATTCTGAAGAAGGAACGAACTCAGAAATGCGCCGAATTAACCAGAGTATCACTGAACTTTCTCAACAAATTGAATCTCTCAGAAAGGAAATATCAGAGAGTGAATAACTCACCAAGAAGAATCGAATATTGCGCCATCATCTTTGAATGATTTAAACTCCAGATGATTACCTGATGGATCTCTAATGAACATTGTGGCTTGTGAACCTGGTTGGTTTTCATACCGAGTATACGGTCCAACAACAAATTCGGTTTTATTTGTTTCAAACTTTCCTTTCAATTGATGCCAATCATTCCAATCCATTACAAGACCAAAATGCATAGCAGGGATTTCCTTTCCATCAACAGGTTTCGTCGTTAACTCAGGCATCTTTTCAACAAGATGTGCGACGATCTGATGGCCATAAAATTTGAACACACATGATTCTTCTTTTTCTCTACCAACGGAGCACCCTAGGACCGTTGTGTAGAATTCTTTTGCTGCTACGAGGTCATCTACTGGAAAAGCAAGATGAAATGGTCTGAGTTTTTTTGGTGGAGAATAGTCGGTCCCACAGCTCCTGCATACATCATAATCATCCCAGTCACATTGGCGTATGCAACCGCTCAAACAATCACTTCCACTTTACTGAGCAACCTATTGATTCAGTTGATTCCACCGCAGGGGCAATTCCAGAGATCATTGCGTCAATGGCATCCTTCAATTCAGAGGTGGTAACTTGAGTAGGGTCTCGAGGATTATCATCCATGCGGCCATGATAGACTACGGTCCCTTGGGAATCAAGTAAGAAAAATTCTGGTGTTCTTTCAGCACCCCAAGCGGTTGCAGTAACTTGTGTGGGATCATGGAGATATGGATACGGCATTCCTTTTTGAGCACGCTTTACCATATTTTCAAAGGAATCTGCAGGATAATTCACGGGGTCATTTGAATTGATCCCAACAAACCCAATTTCTCGCTCTTTACAGTATGCAGACATAGCATTGATTCGTTCAACACTTGCAACAACATACGGACAATGGTTGCATTCGAATACAACAACACATCCTCTATTACCAATTGAATCTGAGAGGGAGAGAACATCTTCCCCTTCTGCAGTGTTCGAATTTTTAAGAGAATAATTTGGCGCTTTGTCTCCGACTTGAAGGGTCATAACAGGTGCTTTACGACCTAATTCTTAGGTCTTCGCTTTTCATCATGTGGTTGTTGTTGTCAACTTCTGTTCACATTCGTTTAACCGCTTTCGCGCTAAAGGATGATCGGGTTCGATTGCAAGAACGCCTCTCCAAGCAGCGGAAGCCATGTCTGTTTTTCCATGAGCATGATAGATAGCAGCCGCCCGAAGTCTTGCTTCGAGGTGATTTCCATCTGCACGGATAGCAGCTTCAAAGTCCCCTAATGCATTCTCCATTCGCTCCCATTCAAGGTAAAGTAATCCTCTTTGATGCCATGCATCTGCATATTCTGGAGCAATACGAAGCGCTTCGTTGAGAGGCGCTTCTGCACGTTCGTAACGATCTAGAGCGATGTAGCATGCTGCAAGCTTTGTAAGCGCTTGATAGTGATGAGGAGCGACTTCTAGAACCGTCTTGAAACCGTCTTTAGCCTCTTCCCATTCCCCAAGTCTTGATTGAGCATCAGCACGAGCGAACACTGCGACGGTTAGTTCAGGTGCAAGAGAAAGGAGAGTTTCAGCATCGCTTTTCGCCTCTACAGCCTGGTTCAAAGCGAGATGGCAACTGATACGGTTTAGTCGTGCCCGAATATGCTTAGGGCTCTCTTCCAAGACTTCATTGTAGAGCCCAACTGCTCTTTCCAACTCCCCTAAACGAATTGCAATATTGCCTCGGACATAGGAAATAGTTGTACTCTTCCCTTGAATTCCAGCAGCATCAATATAGCGAGTAGCTGCATTCAAATCATCCATGTCAATAGCAAGCAGGGCAGATTCAACTGAAACAGAGGCTTCAGTATCTCCTAACAAACGACGGGCACGAACGAGTGAATCACTCGCTTCATCAGTACTCTTCAACAATCGTTGTGTTCGAGCCAGACCCAACCATGCAATACCAAGTTCTCTGTTCATAGACAGTGCTGCATTAAAAGATTCAATTGCGGAAGAGAGTAGGATTTGATCGGTTTCACCAGTACCATCGCGAGTCCTATCAGCTCGAGCAAGATGAAGCCGTCCTTCAACGATATGAAGTTCTGGATGGTCGATAATTTGTGGCGTATTGTCAAGCAAAAGTTGTGCAGCCTCAATTCTTCCTTCAGCCAATCTTCTCGAGGCGACAATACTGCGCAATTCAGGATCCATTGGGAATTTTTCAACAGCCTGTTCAAGGCACGTTTCAGACCCGATAAGGTCCCCACTTTCTGCGAGTAAATCTGCTTTCAATAGAATCAATTTAGCACCACCACACTCAAGTGCAACAGCATGAATAGCAGCCTTCAAAGCCTCAGCTTCTCGACCATTTCGTGTGCTTAGCAATTCAGCTCTTACAGCCCAAGCGTCACCGATTTGGCGATCGAGATTTAAGCAACTATCAACGGCTTCAAGAGAACGTTCATTTTCACCTTCTTCTTTCAGAAGAATTGCGTATTGTAACCAATAATCAGGTTTCTGATTATCTTCCTCAAGTGCTTGCTCAATCGCTTCAATCGCCTCATTTGGCGAGCCTGCACGATGACGCAATCCCGATAGAAGAGATCGATCAGCAGGGGTATCAACACCTAAGGCTTCTAACCGTCGAACTGCTTTTTCAGCCCCCTCGTCTCCTTGCCGTACGAGTATGTGTGCTTGGGTTCTCAACAACTCAGGATTGTCTGGATCATTACGTAGTCTTGCTTCAAGCCAATGCTGGCGTAGAACTTCGTCTGATTTGAGTAGAGCAATTTGTTCCAATCCTTGCAAGACTACATCGTTACCAGGTAAGGATTGATGGGCCGCCCCTAAAGCAGCAGAAGCCCAGTCTATTTTCTGTAGGTGGAGGGCGCAAAGTCCCAATTGGAGAGCTTGGCGACCATCCAAATGAAGTTCCTCAGCAGAAATATTGCGAGATTCTAAAACTCCAAACAGTCGATTTGCAAGAGACATCTGCATGATTGTTAGGTCTGGAGTGAGTTCTAATACAGAAATGGTGGAACAAACGGACTTAATGGCTGTAATTGATGATTGTAATGGGTCTATGTCTTCATTTTCTAAAATCTTGATATGTTGATATGCATCGATTCCACTATCAATCGCAGGTTGAGTAGAACGCAATGCTCTAATCAGTGCATCATACGATTCGATTTTTTCTTGTAGAGCAGTAATAACTTCAGTCGTTTGCTTCGCATGTGCACCTTGAGATTCTGAGAGAACCATTGTCCGATCAACAACAGACTGGAGTGTTTCCCGGGCCACAAGAACTTGCCAACCAAGCACGCCCCCAGTTAGGATGAATAGACTGAACAAAGCAATCGATAATGGTTCCATTAGCCGGAAAGCACACAGTCTGCCTTTATGTTCTGCGGTAAAATTCACAGTTCAGATGTCGATTTTAGACCGCCCCGCCAATCTCCAACCCCCTTCGATTTGACCTAGAAATCACCAAAATACGGCTCACATTGAAAGACTAAGCCGTATTTTGCCCAACAGGTGAGCCTATGTCCAGTGATGAAACCACTTCTCCGTCTTTCAGAGATTTGGAAGAGTACACGTCATCATGGTCTGAACTTGGTTATGATGTGGAATCTATTTCGGAACACTATGGCCATACCATTAATCCTTCAAATATTACAGAAATCGAAGCCACAATCCATCAATCTGAGATATTGAAGAAGCGGCTAACTCTTGGAAACGAAGGAAAAAAGCATCGAAAACGCCTTACAAATCCGTTTAATGTTAAAGAGATCGAAACTGAATTTATAGAATGGAGTAAAACGAATTTACCATGGGAATCTGCTTGTTACCGCTATTATTCACTGTGGTCGTCTGATTATGAAAAAGAGTCCCAGTATTGGAATTTAATGGAAATTTTCGTTTCATTCGACGAGTCAAGTTGGCCTGCTATTCAGCTTCTAACTCCCTTTTTATCAGAGCCCGAGTCATACGAGAACCTATTGAAAGAAGTTTCCAAAATTGAAGAGAGTGAAGCACGGCAACGGCAAATGCTCAATGAAGCGTTATCGATCTTGCGCAAACAGGGTTTTGATATTACAGAGCCAAAGGGCAATTTCATTGACCAACTTTCAAAAATCGATCACTATCAAGCCATTTCTGACCGAAGAGAGTATCTTCTTTTGGAAATTAAAAATTCAATTCAACCATTCGATACAGTACTTTCCGAAACATTGGAAAAACGATTAGAAGCCATCGATATTGAGGATAGAGAGGCCTTGGAAAAACTCGAGAATAATATTCAAACAATCAGCCATCATCTGAAAGAACGTCTTGTTGAGATGAATTCCATATTATCGAAATGGAATGCCCAGGGGTTCACATACCGTTCCACTACTCAAATCACGTCTTCAGAATTGCTTGAATGGGAACATATGTTACCCGAAATTGAACAATCTTTCAATATTCACTCATCAGCAATGGACCGCTGGAAAACAATCTCTAAGTCATGGGGATTAGAAGAGAGTGAGATTAAGAATATTGCAGGGAAATTAGAGCATACCGAAACATTCCTTGAGAGAGTTGAGGGTCTCGAGCAAGAGTGGACAAATCTTGAACTTCAGACTGCCTCAATTATTGAACACTGGGAACAATACGGTTTTGATCTCGATATCTGGAGATACCGGGCGACTGAAGAGCCACGCTCCGCTTTAGCGGAACTCTCTGCCTACGTTCCTCGTTTAGAAAAAGCATCCACATTAATGGATTTATTTTTCAATCTCGATACTTCTCTTGGGGGTGAAGAAGAGGTTGAACAACGAACAACTCTTCTTCAAACAGCAGATTTAGATGCTGATATTCTTTCAGAAATGGAAGATTGGATTGAGAAACGAACTCTTAGAAATACACGTCATAGACGTATGCTAGAACGAGAATGGAATCAATCAATGAGAGAAGGGAAGACTACAACCGAACCAAATTTCTCTGATTTACATTCATTCGAGCAAGCGATTGCATTACTTGAACGACAAGGGCAAACCCATACATTTGAGAATTCATCTTCTCGAATAATTAGCAACGCAAAGCATGAACTCCAAACACTTGAATCTCAAGGCTGGAATGTAGGCGAACTGATCACATTAGCGGAAGAAAATCCGAATGAATTCATTCGGCTATTTTCATCATTACGCATTTCAATATCAAACATCTCTAAGATCCAGAGAAGACTTTCCGCCCTTGATTGGCGAAGAGATGTAACAAAGGGATTAGAGATATCTGAAATGGTTCGAAATCCGATTTCTCTCAAAGGTATCGAGACACAAATACCAGCTCTAATACGCCATTTATCAAGTCGGCCAATCGAAGAAGAAGCGTTTAGTTATCCGTTGTGGGTACCAACACAAAGACCAGTTTTGCTTCCCAAGAAAGACGGCCAAGTTTCTGCAAAGAAACACGTAATAATTCAACCTCAAACAACGTTGGAAGATGCACAGGAAGCAATGCTCGAGGCTATGGAAGAAGAAGGCGAACCTCCAGAGATTCAAGTAGAATCACCAGTAATTGTTGAAGAGGCAACGCCTAAGATTCCAGTTCCTATAGTTGAAGAAAAATCACTAGAGAAACCGATTGAAGAACGTATCGAAATTCAAGAGAAAAATACAGACTCCACTCTTAGCCCTCGGTTATTGAATTCATTTGAATCCATCTTGGGGAGGCTTTCTTTATCTGAGAGTTTGGTGTTTGACGCTCAAGGGACCTTGGATACAAAACATCTCAGAAGAACTCTTGCGGAACACGTAGGTATTGAGCCAAGAGATGTTCGTGTCGATAGAATGATCCGCCTTTTACTCCGTCTTTTACCCTCTAACGATGACCTCAACAATCAACGTGCAGTATTGGTTGATAAAATAGAAAACGTACTTCCAAAATATCAACAATGGATTCGAATGCGCTTAGAAGCGCGACATTCGGGTGCTTCAGGCGACTTCCTTGAGGATTCTATACAATTGGGGGCAGCATTACAACGCACTCCTGGCCCGGGAGTAAAAGTCCCACTCTCTGCAGATATCTTACCGCTCCCTGAATCTTCAAATTT
>QQSG01000106.1:0-1829 GCA_003602665.1 Candidatus Poseidoniales archaeon | reverse complement strand
TCCATCAATGCATCTGTTACTTCCTGTGAAACCATTTGTTCTTGAGGTGCAGCGGCCACAGGTATTCGAGGTGCTTCTGGTAATGGGGCATCAAGTGGTATGGAAGCAGAATCAAAGCCCTGCATTGAAGGTTGAGCAGGTAGTATTGCTGGAGGCATTGGTAATGGGGCAGGTTGTGGAATTACTGGAGGTGGAGGCGGTAACGGATTCGGCTGAGGTATAACTTGTGGCGGGAGTGGCAAGGGTGTTGGTTTGGGGCTGGGTTGTGACACAGATGGGGTAACTGCCTGAGGCGACGATTGAGGCGGAGGTGGAATAATCACAGGCTGTGTTGGTTGTGGTAATGTCCCAACTGGTTCCTCAGAAACCTGATTGTTAGAAGAGGCGATTTCCATCAATGGAACGGCGGGTGTTACTGGTATTTCCACCATAGTTGGCGGTCCTATCGGTGTTTGTTCATTCATTGGTTGAGGCGCCTCGATCTGAAGTGGTTGCTGTACTGGAATCGGAGATCTCAAACTCGCATGGAGTTCATCGATAGAGTTTGAGTCAATCTCTCCGGTTTTCATGTACTCAGCTAAAGTGGGTCCAATTAAGGCCATACTTGCCCGAAATGTTGGTTTGAATACGCCTATCAAATCAATATCAAAGACGTGGGTGCTTCCGCACGAGGAAAAGACGAGATGATGTTTTTCCAAATATGTGGGGGCGAATTTTATCCCCAATAAGATTGCTGAAATTCCTAAAATCATTGTTATTTGAAACGGGAAAAGGCATAATATTAATCCAAAACCGAACAAAACACCACTTACTCCCATTTCCACTAAAGTTGGTTTTTCAACAATGTGTTGGAATCCAGTAAGTTCACTATCCAATGCTACTTTCAAATCAATTCTTGGAACACCGTCTTGATGTATTTTAGTCTCAACGATCCGAAACAACCCTTCTCCAACAATAATCGAAGTAGATTCAAAACCATCCTTCGATTCAGTTAACGTAAACTCAACAACATCTTCATCATTATTCAAGAAGAGTGGTTTGGCGCGGATAGGAAGAGCAAGCACATCATGAATCTCTTTTTCTTCAATCACTTCTTGTTCCGAACTCTCAACAATTTCTTCATCCGACGCGGGAGCATCGTTTACATCGTCTTCTTCAGAATCTTCGCCCCAGGGCGTCTCGACAAGGGTGTCCATACTCTGGTCTAAGACCAATCAGACCATCAACGTACCTAATTAACGGTGCATCTCGGAGAACCAAGACTTGGCAGCTCCGTCTTTACTGAATCCCTTTCCAGGCTTTGTCCCGATAACTGTATCAATTGAAGCTTCAGAAGCAATTTCTTGGATGCGTTCGTTGACAGGACCATTGATGATGAGTACTTTGACACCTTCTGTAGCAGAAGCAGTCTTTGCAATACCGGCAGCACCCATTTCTTCACCGACACTTCCGTCAGCTAGAACAAACAAGGCCTTGTTTTTACCAAGTGCATCGAGATGATCGAACATTTCCTGAATTTCAGCAGGTGCGACCTCAGTCTCAAACACTTCAGGCATTTCTCCAACCCAATCGCCCTTGTCCGAACCACCGTGTTTCTTTTTGTCTTCTTTGTCTTCCTTTGCCATAATCTTTGCAAATTTAGCAACTTCAACTTTCATGGACAGGGATTTTGTAATTGTCTTCTGTGGAAGAAGTTCCCATTCTTGTCCAGTTGGCGCTTGTGCGACATAGTCTACACGCAGGATTGCATGAAGTTGACGGAAGAGCATTTCTCCACCACGGTCTCCATCAATTGCTAGCGTAACGGATTGCTTTCCATTTGCAAGATC
>QQSG01000105.1:5886-9978 GCA_003602665.1 Candidatus Poseidoniales archaeon | reverse complement strand
CCATTGAACAATCGTCCAAGGAAGAGAATGACTGGGAATGCAAGCATCGGTAAAAGAACGATGAAGATGGCATATTCCGTAAAGGAAGAAGTGATTTGTGGTATATCTGTTGTTGTTGTTCCCATAAGATCACCTCAGTGCTTCAATAGATTCACATCATCAAGAGAGATGGATTCATGTTGACCATACATGGCAAGGAAGATTGCAAGACCGATTGCAACCTCTGAGGCTGCAATAGCAATTGCAAAGATGGCGTAAACCCATCCATTAGCATCTCCATGTTGAATGGCCGCTGCAACGAATTGCAGGTTGGCTGCGTTAAGAATCAATTCAAGACACATCAGAACGACGATGGCGTTCTTACGAGTAAAAGCGCCCCATAGCCCAATAGTGAACAACAAAGCGGAAAGTACGCTTACCCATGCTGGATCAATCATACCTCTTCACCTCTCTGTTCCCACTCAAGATTTTCACGACGTTCATCACGAACAAGGTAAGCAGCACCCATCATAGCCATAGCCATGAGAATACCAAGAACCAAAAGAGGAAGTGCCCAATCATTGAGCATAGCGTTTGCGAGATCATTTGTTGTAATCTCTTCAGAAGAATCAGTGTCCCAAACTGTGGAGGTTCCCAAGACTGTGATCATTGCCCCAGCAAGAAGAATCAGTCCAACTCGAGTTAGCGTTGACATTAGTCTCATTCGAAATCCTCCTCCTGTATTTGGCGGCGAGTCAGCATAATACCGAAGAGTACCACTAACCCTACACTTGCTAGATAAACGAGAATTTGAATTGCTGCAAGGAATTCAGCACCCATGAGGATGAAGATGCCAGATACGGCCATGAAACAGAAAATGAGTGAGAGCATAGAGTGAGCAACGCGTTGTGCGTAAATGAGCCCCAATGCACCAAGGATAGTAATCGTTGCAAAAATGAAGAAAATGATGGTTTCGGTGGCCGAGGCGACGTCCATTTCAGGCATCCCCCTTCTCGAGCAGGTCGCTGGCTTGATTGGTCCATTCGTCCCGCTTGACACGACCAGGGAAGAATTCGATAGCTTCGTTGACTTGATCTTCCAACTCACTGGTCATTTTACTGATTTGTGAGAACGTATAGATGCCGAGAGCGTTTAATTTCTCTTCGATAAACGGCCCGATGCCCTTGATGCTTTGAAGGTCATCTTTTTCATCAGCGCTAGCCGTTCCGAGAATATTGAAATCAATGTTTTTTGATCGTTCCTTGACTCGCTGCAAATCGGCTGCTTTCTTTTCCTCTTTACTCAAGGCCTTGACGTCTTCAACCTCGGCCTTCACTTCGGCCTTTACCTCGACATCTTGAGGTGGCTCTGCGACGACCACTTCGGGTTCAGCAGACTTTGCAGCCTTAGCAGCCTTCTTCGCACGCTTATCTCGTTCCTTTGTGGCTCGCTTTGCAAGTTCTCCATCAACAGCTTCTTGATGAACGGAAGGAAGAACACGAGTTCTGCTTGCATCGAACCAGAGGTCTTGTCGAGAGAATCCTGACATACCATCGTATTCATTGGTCATGAAGAAAGAGGTGAATCCACATGCTTCCATGCAAAGACCACAGAACATACATCGTCCAATATCAATACGACCGGATACAATTTGATTATCAGCAGTGCGTAAATCAGACTGCTCAACCATTTCTTCTTGGCCAGAGTCATTCCAGCGAACAGTAGCGGTGCCGCCACTCAAATCCAAGACTTGTCCAAAGCGCCATTCTGCAGGAGGTGCAGTGTGAGCAGTGATGAGATCGAATGTTTCCAGTTCTTCCTCAACTTCTTCACGGAACTTAGCAGCGTAGCCACCAACTTCCAATTCAGCACCATAGCCATCGTATTCCCCTTCTGCGTTGTCAAGAACGTCAACTCGAAGTTCTGTCGTCATGTGAAGACAATCGTTGGGACAGATGTTTACGCACATCTTACATGCAGTGCAGGTTTCCCAAATGACACCAATTCGGCCATTGTAGTTTCCAGGAACGAAGAGCCAAGGCTCCATGTCTTCAAGGCGTTCGTACGGGTACTGAACGGTTTGAGGCTTCCAAAGGGTTGGGAAGAGATCTGATGTTACTCGGTCAGGAGCGAACTCTTGATTGTCAATGTCATTGTATTGTGAACGACTCTTCGCACGTTGTGCACTCGCTTCATCCAAAAATTCTGGATGGGTTGTGTTGTGGTAACCCATACCCAATCGCTTTGGGAACAATTTACCCATCAGGGGGAATGTTCTCAATGCAGTAATCAGAGTAATTTTAAATGGATACCAGAAGAGATTTCGGAAGTTCGGTTTTGCTTGGGGGTGTGTTGGCATATTCAATCACCTCAGTCCTGCCCAGGAGTGTGGGTACCAGCGGGCTGCACTGTCTGAACGTGATACATACGTTCTTCGCGTTCGTTCTTGCCTGTATCATTGAGCAATAGGAAGAAGATAGCAAGCCAAAGGATTGTGGTCACTGCTGGGATGAGGAATGGGATTCCAAACGCTTCCCATGCAGTTCCACCAGCAACTGTGTCGGACATTCCTTCAAGATCGAAGAGATACAGTCGGTACAATGCTGCAAGAACAACTTGCAAGACTGCAAGTGGAAGAAGCATTCTCCAACCGAATTCAAGGATTTGGTCGGTACGAATACGTGCAAGAGAGAATCGAGCCCATACGAAGACGATGAGGAAGACAAGCCATGCCTTGATCAGAACAACCAATGCACCAGGAATCAACAAGTACGCATCTCCCAAATACGGGATTTGACCGATTGTTCCTTGGAATGGAAGATGCCATCCGCCAAGGAAAAAGTGAGTGAAAAGGAAACATGCAGCATAGGTACGGATGTATTCTGCCATGAACAGCATACCAAATCGCATACCGCCGTATTCAGTCCACCATCCTTCAACCAGTTCAGCTTCCGCTTCTGGCATATCGAATGGAACACGTTCAACTTCTGCAATCATGGTGATAAGGAATAATGCTGCACCGAGAGGCATCAAGAAGAGGTTCCACGCACCAGCAGTGTGTTGGAAGTGAACGCTGTCAATGATGTTGAACGTACCAGTCAACATTGCAACTGCAAGTAATGACAACAAGAGTGGAATCTCGTATGCAGTCAGTTGTGCTGCAGAGCGAATACCACCGATGAGCGTATACTTGTTGTTTGAAGCCCAACCTGCAAAGAAGACACCGATTGGAGCGATTCCGAAGATAGCGATAATGTAGAGAATAGAAAGGTCAGGATTTGTTGCATACATGCCACTGGAAAGTGGGATCATACCAAGAATGATGAGCGTCGTTGAAACAATAAGGAACGGTGAAACCTCAAAGATGAGTTTGTCAGCACGACGTGGAACCATGTGTTCTTTGACAAGGAATTTCATTCCGTCTGCAACGTTTTGGAAGAATCCAGGAAGGATGCTTAGCCCCATCCACGAACGATTGTTGACACGATCTACTGTTTCGAATTCTTCAGAGCGGTTTCCAAAGCGCTTGTTCAACCACTTGTTGACTGCACCAACTGGACGTCCGAGACCGAACGGGAGCATGTTCCACCATTCTCCGCCAGTGACACCGTTTTCTCCGACCCAAAGAGAACGAAGTGCAGTAGTTGCACCACGGCGATCATTCATACGAGCAACTGCTTTTCTCTCAATCCATAGAATTGCGAATTGGGAGAAGAAAAGGAGCAGGAACACAATGTTAACCACTGCAAACGTTCCAAGACCGAACGCAATGTTTGAGGAACTGTCTTCGAGCGGAGTACCTTCTAATCCAGAGGTAACCAGATCATGAACAAGACTATCCTCGCCAATGAACAAACTTCGTAGGTCATACTTGTCATCCATAGTATCACCTCAACGATCGGTTTCTCCAATACATGGGTCAAAGCTACCCATAATCGCAGGAATATCTGCAACTTTGTAGCCAATCATTGTCTTTGCAACGTATGGAATTGTGATAAACATAGGGGAACGTATCGAGAGTCGGTATGGATTCTTTCCACGGCCATCTCCACCACCTTGAATGTAGAATTGGGATGCACCACGAGTACATTCGTAGTTACTAAATCCAGTTGC
>QQSG01000105.1:2983-5828 GCA_003602665.1 Candidatus Poseidoniales archaeon | reverse complement strand
TGTGTGTTTGCACCACCAGGAATCTTATCCAATGCATCAAGAACCATCTTGCAGGATTGGACCATTTCTTCCATTCGAACACGGTATCGGTCGTAGCAATCTGCGCCCTTGACTGAAGTTGGCTTCTCGACAGCCGGCTCCCAATCGACTTGGTCATAGACCGAGTATGGGTGAGCCCAACGAACGTCGTAGTTTACACCTGCAGCACGAACGTTTGGTCCAGAAACGCCTGAATTCACCATGTCTTCTGCTCGAGAATATCCGACTCCTTGGAGACGAACGAGCCAGATGGTCGATTGATCAAGCATCATTTCGTATTCTTTGATTCTCTGCTCGAACAATTTGACCTTTGCACGTGTTCTGTCAGCAAATCCAACAGGCAAATCACGCTTGACACCACCAATTCGAGGATAGTTGTAGTGCATTCGTGAACCACCAAGTTCTTGCAATAAATCGAGGAACATTTCTCTGTCTCTCATGCACCATGTCATGAGGGTTAGGTTCCCGATATCTGGCCCGAATGCTCCAAGCCACATGAGGTGAGAAGCGAGCCTCTGAATTTCTGCGGAGATGAGACGAATGTATTCCGCTCGCTCAGGAACTTCGACTTCGAGAAGATCTTCGGCAGCGTAAATGTAGGAGTTTGCCCAAGTCATTGCACTGACGTAGCAGAGTCGGTCACAATAAGGCGTAACTTGGGTGAAATCGCGTGCTTCTGCAATCTTTTCTACACCACGATGAATGTAGCCAAGTTCAGCTTCAGTGTCGACGACGGTTTCACCATCAACCTTTACACGAAGTGTCCAAAGACCGTGCGTCATTGGATGTTGAGGTCCCATTGTAATCCACATTTGTGCCATAATATCACCTCACTTTACCCGGCCCTCATCTGCCGGCTTTCGTACGAAACCTTGTGGGTCATCATACATCTCATTGTAATCATGATATCGAATTTTATGCTGCTTTTGCAATGGATGGAATCCTTCAGGACTGTCGTGAGGATTGAGTACACGATGCATGTTTTCATGACCTTCGAATTGAATCCCAACAAGATCCCATGTCTCTTTTTCATTCCAATCTGCTCCAATCCAAATGGATTGGACGCTCGGCACAGATGGTTCTCTGCCGTCAGGAAGATCGATAAGGACTTCAACTTCAAGAGGAATATCCATTCCTTCAAGGCTTTCTGCTTTCAAAACATCAGATGTGAATGGTTCAACATCACGAACGGGTTGACGCATGAAATGGTATGCTAATCTCCATGTACGGTCTCCGCCGTCAGGGTAATGGGTTCCTGTAACCATCGAACAGTAGTTGATTCCTGCATCAAATCGCATCCATTTAGCCAATGCCACCCAGTGTTGTGGAGGGCAAGTCATACGGACGAATGCGAATTTTACAGCGTTGCTGTGGTGCTCGATTGAGACGGTGACTCCAGAGCCTCCAAAACGCTCTTCTGCTTGTTCAAGGAATGATGAAGCTGCTGCTTCATTCTGTTCTGAGGTGATGCTCATGCCCATTTCAGTCCTCTCCTACGATAACTGGCTTTTCACCATCTCGGCCTGTGCTCGGTGCACCGCCGATTCGAATGATTTTCTCTCTTAGAAGACCGAAGCCATCGATAAGAGCCTCTGGACGAGGTGGGCATCCTGGGACATAGACATCGACAGGAATAACTGTGTCAACGCCTTCCAAAATGTTGTAGGATTGGAAGTAAGGACCGCCAGAGATCGCACATTCACCCATTGCAATGCAATATTTTGGTTCTGGCATTTGCTCCCAGAGACGAACAACTTTGTCAGCGAACTTCTTGCTGATTGGTCCATTGACAAGAAGAACATCGGATTGTCGAGGAGATGAACGGAACAGAACACCGAAACGGTCTCCGTCAAAACGAGGCGTTGCTGCTGCTGCCATTTCGATAGCACAGCATTTGATTCCTAAGTGAAGTGTAAAAAGGGATTTACGACCGCCCCAATTGAAAAATCGACCTGCAAGTACGGAAAGTAGTTGCTTAATTTTCGTAGCCTTTAGGGCCTCGTCAGTTACGTCTCCGACCACTTCAACGAGTGCTCGACTATTGAATGCGGTGTAGTTTTCTCCAGATTCTGCCATGATCTCACCTCAGATGTAAATTCGTCCTCGCTTACGGAACACATACCAAACGCCAAGAGACATGATTGCAAAGAAGACTGCAAGGACTGCAAGTCCAGCCTCAGCATTTGCTATTGCTTCTTTAGTGCCTTTGTTCGTTTCTTCGGCAGTAACCACTCCACCCAGTACAAGGAACATGAATGCTACATCGAATACGAGGAAAACGATAGCATACCAGTAATATTGGAAGTGGAATTGAATCATAGCGTCACCGATAGGTTCGCTTCCACATTCGAATGTTGAAAGTCGACGAGGATAGAGACTGTGATCTCGCTCATATCCCTCGAGAAGATACGACCTTGTGATGTGTGGTCGAGATGGGTCAGTACGTGGACGTAGAGCCCATGACATGATGAAATTCGTCATTGGCATAAGGATGCCAACCACGGTAAGGAAAGCAATTGAAAGATAGGCGCTTGGAACCGAACCTGCATCGACCATTGTACATCGCCTCAGAAAGCATCCGCTCTCTAAATAATCCGACTTGAATACCCTCCATAAGCGTTCCCAGTCAACCACGCGTAAAACAGGGCTTGATTGAGGAGTTTCTCAGATGCCGAAATCGCACTCAAGTACGTCGACTGATGAGGAATCCAAGAAGGACAAGGAAGACGAAGCCGCCACCAATCGCAACTACCGTAGTATCCTCTGCAAATGCAAAGAGAGATGATTCAACATCTCCAGTTACATC
>QQSG01000105.1:0-2922 GCA_003602665.1 Candidatus Poseidoniales archaeon | reverse complement strand
GTGAAATCAAACGTATCTTCAAGTTCCGCATTGTAAGGAGATTTTACGGTTACTGTGATGTTTTTCGTTTCCCCTTTATCGATCCAGCATTCAAGGAGATTACTTCTAATCGTTTCACAGTCGCCATCAGGGTCATCAAGGGTAATCATCCATCCACGGAGGTTTTCTGAAGAAAGGACCTCTGTCATCGTACGGACATTTCCATCATTTCGAATCTGAACATCAAACTCTAACTTATCTGGATATGTTATGTCAAAGGAATCCTGACTAGGTTGTATGATTTGAAGATTAAAGATTTCTTTGACGCTCAAGGAAACCGTTGCTGTTCCACTACGATTTGCAGCGTTTGATTTGCTTGTGACGACGATGTTTAAATTGCCCCCTTCACCTGTTGGAGTTGCCTGATTAACATCTATTTTGAGTTCAAGATACATTTCGTATGGACGGACATTGTGCCCTTGACTTAGGTTCAGTGTGAACAACATCTCCTCCAATGCTGCATTTTCTGTGTTTTCAAGATAAGGTGCTCCCGATGCATCAGTGACGAAACGGCTGTTGTTTTCGTCCCAGATCCCGTAACCAAATGGTATTGCTATTTCGTCCTGAATAGGCAATCCTTTCGAATAAATTGTTCGCGTTGCTATACCTGTAAGCCCTGTTAGTTCAATAACGGCAATGTCATCGCCATTACCCACATTACGTAGCCAAAGACCTATTGTCTCATCATCACCTGGAGCGAGAATCAATTCTCCGGTTCTTCCATCCAAACCACCATTTTCAAGACGGACGTCCATCGCATAATCTCGGGTTGTTAGGAAAGCAGTGAACCTCAGTTCGCGTTGATTGTCTGGAATGCCATCAGAGTCTTCATCGATACTGTTGGAATCGTCTTTGTTGGTAACTCTTACAGTCAAAGTGGTATATTCATCAGAATCTGTAACAGTGACGACACAGAAAAGTTGCTTCGAGGTACGTGCATCAACTGCGATTTCAGTAAATCGGTTTCCTGCAGTATCCTCAAAGTAAAATGACCACCCTGGTGAAGCCGTTTGGCTGATTACACTTAGTCTGAAACTATCTTCTACGTTTCCGATGTTATCTATTTCGAATGGGAATTTGACTTCATTGTTATTCTTACCAGTTTGCGTCATGGCTGTCGATATTACCTCGAATTCATGAACGGCTGCGACCGAAACTGAAAGAGTCACATCATCGTAGGGTTGACCTCCTGATGAAGGAGAGACCGAGAGTACGATGTTGACAACCTCTGTCGCCAATGCATCCGTTGGTAAAGAGACTGTGACATCGACCGTATCTTTTCGTTGAGGCGTGTGCTTGGAATCGAGTGAAATAACGTTCTGATCGAGTTCAACACTCCATCCAGCTGGTAAAGAGGAAGGGGTAATTCTGAAGTTATCAACGCCGTTACCTGTATTCTCGACTGTGACTGATGTTGTCACACTCGTTCCCGGCTCGATATTATTGAGTTGGGAGGATGCCATGGAGATTGTTGCACCGTAAGATTGTCCAACGATGACCGTTAGTTCAGAACTGCATTTGACTGTGGTTCCATCTTTCCCTTGAATGGTTATTGTTTGCTCTTCACCGGCTGTAACAGAATCATCTGGAGTAACTTTGAGATTGAATTCCTTAGTTCCACTTCCTCCTCCATAAGGTAACAGTCCGCTGGTGCCTCCGACAAATGCAACCCACCCAGCCTTAGGACCGGCAGCAGCAGCTCGGATCGTCCAATCTGAGTTACCTTCGTTAGCAAATATGGCTTTTAGTGTAGCATCGGCATCAGGTTCAATGCTCAATGTTGTTTTCGAAAGACTTAGATCGCACTCTTTCAAAACAGGAACAGTAATATCAAATTCTTGCGTATCTGAGGAGTTCCCTGTTGGGTCAGAAGATACTGTTCCAGTAATCTCCCAGCAGTACTTATCAGCTTCTTCTTCGTTGTCTATGTCAAGGGAAACGATGACATCTTCTGTTTCATTTGCTGCAAGTGTGACCGTATCCTCCGATAACGAAGGTTCTAGACTACCCGGGTTTGAACAAGCACCATCTGTAGCCTCATTTACTACGAGATTGACTTCTGTTTGTTGTTGGCCGGTATTTTCTACAACGAGAGTCCACTGTGTTGTCTCTTCCCCGCCCCATGTTTTACTAGAGACGACCATTGACAAATCAACTCCGAAAAGTGCATTGCCAGATCCATCGCCAGCGGTTGTCGTCACTGTTGAAGTTTCAGTAGCAGGTTGCCCTGGTGGTTCTGGAGGCTCTGGAGATTCAGTTGCCGTAGCGGTAACGGTTGTGTCGCAAGATGATTCTGCATTGACCGTTAGTGTAACAGTCATGGTCGCTTCTTCATAGGAACCTGATTCAATCGCCCCACTAATTTGAGTAATGGATGAAGTGTATGCCCCACATTCTTGAGTTCCTTCTTCGGCTGTACTCAGTTGAATTGTTACTGGAGTCGACCCATCATTGTAAACTCGAACTGTGTATTCCCCGGATTCTCCAGGATTGATGTTTTGTTCAGATGGATTAACGGTTAGGCGAATGTTTGCATCCCTTCCTTCATCCGCAGAAACTGTAGGAACTGAGAGAGGCATCATGGAGATGACCATGAGCGAAATAAACAATATCGCAAGGTGTTTGTTGCCAGATGTACTGCTCAAGAAAGTCCCTCTCCTATTTACCGGGAGGCGTTGACCTATCAAAAGGATGTCCTTTCTTGTTTACGGATTATGCAAGTACGAACTGTTCTACACTTGCTCCGCAATTTGCACAGGCTTCGAGACTTTGAGCCTCACAATTTTCAGTACCATTTGTATGATATCGAGCGCCACACCCAGGACATCCTTGCATTGGCCCAACAATTGGACCATGGCATGACCAACACATCACTGCAGGTTG
>QQSG01000104.1:7479-9428 GCA_003602665.1 Candidatus Poseidoniales archaeon | reverse complement strand
AAGCGAGTAGGTTCAGAAGAAATAAGTCCTCAACAATTTCAACAAAAAGCCGATGCACTCTTGAATCGTCACCGAACAATGGAAAATTCATTGCTCATGCGGGAAGCCAAAAATGAAATTCTCTTTGGAGACATTGACATCATCAGTCTCAATCAATTCTTACAATCATGCATCGAAGGGGATGCAAGAATTGTTCACACGAAGGTCACAGTCCCATCTCGACTTGGAATGAGCCTCTTCATGTCTGCGTTTGAGGATCTAATGTCCATGAAGACAAGGGCATTCCTTGTCAAAGACATCGATCCTGAAGTACTACGAAGGCTCCTTGGAACTCGTTCTCTGGCGACTGAATTAACCACTGAACAACTGGATAGATATTACAGTGATAAAGCCCCTATTCCAACCAATCCAGAGACCTTGTATGAGTTAATGCAACACGGTGGTGGGCTTGATCGTTCGTTTAACAACCCACTCTACAAGGAAAAACTAGATGGCATTGATTTGGAGACGATTCGAGGCTGGGTTGAGGTTCTTTGCGCCTCAGGTAAAATCACTAAATTGGAAGGAACTGGAATGCCAGAACTTGATGGAAAGTGGTTTAGTCCATTCATGGCAGAAATTCATGGTACTTTGGGCTGTTTAGCCGCAAATAAATCAGATTCCATTATTGATCTACGTGATTATGATACGTCGGGGATGACGTTCAAAGTAGCAACTGCCTTCCAAGGCACACAACCCACAGAATGGCAAACGATGACTGTTGGAGATCCCCACGAAGCAATGCGGGTAAAAGTGCTTGAGATGGTTGGTTCCGAGGGCCCTAAGACTGCCGATATCATTCACAACCGACTGCCGTTTTCCGAAAAGGCTGTCGATCGTATCTTACATGAACTCGAAACTCGAAACGTGATTTCAGTCGGATTCTTTACGCAAACTGACGAAGCTGAATTTATTTTGAAGGTCGATGAGCACATCATCACTGGAGGCGAAGAAGAAGTCGTCGAATATCGATGGATTCAGAACTTGGTTCTTGAGAAATCCTTCAAGAAATATGCTGACGTTTTCGATGCATTCAATGAACATGTATTTGTTCAAAAACAGCAAGAATTGTTGTATCGAATTAAAGATTTCAGATTCAAAGATTGGAAGGACTTGCAACTGGATTCAGATGTCATTAGTGGACGATTATTACATAATCGAATGGGCTACACAACGAAGAACAACATCCCAATGTTGCTCGGTTTGAAACCCGAGCCCTGGGTTGGAGCAATGGAAGAAGTCGTTCTTTCGAAACTCACACCTCACGAAAACATTACCCGTCAAGAATTAATCCAGGACTTCCCTAAGGGGGAAGAACATCGTCAAATGGAACGAGATGTGAAGAATGCAATATCCAATCTGGATCGCCAAATGCTGTTTGTTAAACAATTCGAAGAGGTTATTGGCCGAAGACGACGATTATCTCTTTTCCACAAAGTACACGGAGTCTATGAGCCGATGGACTTCGAGGATGCATTAGCAGAAGTAGTTCGACGAATGGGGCCTGTAAAGGCAAGCACACTCCGATTCTATGTTTCCCGGAATTATGAGGACCTTCTTGTTGCCTTATCGAATCTTGAAAAAGATGGACGCATAGCTAAAGTTACTGCTCTAGTTCCAGACCCCGAGAATTTTTACTGCGCCCCAAATGAAGTCGAATTGCTTCGATCACCGAGACGAGAAGATCGCAAGATGAGAATATTAACCCAATCTGATCCCTATGTCTCTCGGTTCATTTGGGAAGTGCGCTCAGCCCTCGATCGTGGGTGGTACCTTCCCGTGTTCAAGGGTGTGGATCCGGTAGGAAAGGTGCTTATGTTCAAGGTCAATGATTATCTCGAAATCAAGGACATGCATGTCCCAACGGCTTATTTCGAAGAGTTCTGTGATGCATTCCATATCTTACTTGA
>QQSG01000104.1:0-7409 GCA_003602665.1 Candidatus Poseidoniales archaeon | reverse complement strand
AGTGCCCCAATGCGTTCTGGATTAGAGCGTATTGGATTCAAACAAGTAGGAGAACGAATGATTCGAGGGGGTGTCGTCGATCCGCAACCACGAGAGATTGCAGAAAGGGCATTGTTCCACCAACACCACTTGCATCAAGAAACACGTCATGAGAATGAAACCTTAGCACTCAAAACCATCAAGGAAATACGAGATGATTTCGCTCTACGCGGTAGGTGTGAAGTATTCCGTACCAATCTCAAGTCTATGGCCAGTGCAAATCGACTCCACAAAGGAGTCAATATGAGAGGCCACCAAGTATGGGCTCCATACGAACATTTCGAAACATTACTAACAATACGGGGTATACCCCCAGAAGACGACCTCGTTGATATCGTTGATTTCTTTAGCACACAATCCGATCCAAATCTCTTCAAAGAACGTCATGCTTTGACTCAATCCGAATTCAGGAAACTCGTGCAACCACTCATCAGAACGGGACACATTGTAGAAGATTTCAGAGGTGGGTTTAGAGCAGTACATGCACGAACTGATGTGGATCCTGTAGAATTACGAAGGGAGTATCTTAGAAGTCTTGTCAGCGATTACCCTGTCATTACTCTCAAACAATTACTACGCTTATCAGGAACACCTTTCAAGCCAGAAGAACTCAAAGCAATTCTCAATGGATTTGAAGAGGATGAAACTTTAGTGAAGGGGTTCCTAATCGAGAATCTGCACGAAGTTTGTTGGGGTCGTAAAGAACTTCTCTCTTCAGCGAAAGAAATTAATCCAATCCGTGACTTTGTTCTACCTCCGACTGACCCAATCGCGCCATACTTTGGTGATGTTCTGAAAGAACGATTTGGATTTGGAAGCGCATACCTCGTGTTTAGAAATGCTGAACCCGTCGCCGCCTTCAAAGCAAATACACGGAACAAAACGATTGATGTCACTGATTATGAAGGCAGTGAAAAAGGATGGAGAGTCGTCAAAGAATTCGCATGGGAGCACCAAATGCCACTGAAGACAGAATTGAGAATTGGTGGGAAAAAACTCCAATGATGATTTCGTAAAATCACTTTACCAATCGACATTAATAGCCCACTTAGGTCCGTTAAGTCATGAGTGTTGTAGGCAATGGTCTTATGAAGCACCAACGAATGAAGGCTAACATGGAGTCTCGCAAGAGAGTTATCGGCCCAAGCCTCGCATTCATGCTCTTAGCATCTACGCTACTGGTATTTGCATCACCAACTCAAGCAGATATTACGGATGAGATCTCTGTTTTACACACTGCTGTAAATCCAGAGAATAACAAGACATATCACCTTCTGTCGGCTTCTTCATGGGAAGATGCAGCATTCCGAGCCCGTTCACTCGATGGTTATCTCACTACAGTAGATTCAGATATCGAAAACGAATGGCTCTTCGATACATTTGCTGGATTTGATAACCAGAGTCGCCATCTTTGGATCGGATTGAACGATGTTCAAGATGAAGGGATGTACCGTTGGCATGATGGAACACCATTCTTGTACAGAAGCTGGGGAGAAGCCCAACCTACTGGAAGTGCTGATGCAGATTACGTTCACATTGCATCGACCAATATGGGCAATATTATGCCAGGAACTTGGAATGATTTGGAAAACGACCCAGAATACTTTCCAGTTTATGGTGTTGTAGAAGTGGGTGACGGCGCTGATTTCTCACTTCGATTTAACGGAGAAAGTGATCACATAGTTATACCAAACGATGACGCTCTTGAACCAAACGCTTCGTTACTTATTGAAGCCACAATCAAACCTTCTGATTTGAGTGGAATACGATTCATCACCATGAAAGGAGATTACGGATGGGGAATGTACCTCTCCGAAGGATACATTGGCTATTCTTCTGAATACAGCCTTTCAAAGCACCCACTATCAAATATGTCGGTCACAGTTGACAACTGGTCTACAATAGAAGTTGAAATTGTTGAAGGTGTTGGCGGTGAATTCCGTATTGATGGAATTCCCGCAGGAAACATCTCTGCTGAAGATGCGAACATTCCTGCAGGAGATTTTGGATCGAACGATTGCTTCACTTCAGGTGCATCTTGTGATGAACTCTACATTGCCCGTATGGGCGCAGGATGTGATTGTTACCATTTCCAGGGCATCATCGATGATGTAACTATCAAGTCAATGGATGATACGGATTGGGAGATTATGACAAAATGGACATTTTGGGAAGGTGAAGGGAGTGACGTAGGTGATTCCTTGAACGATGACATCTTCGAACGTAATGGAGACATTCATGGAGCAGATTGGGTTATGCCAGATGGTTCAATCATCGCTCAAGCAATCGAACTCATCAATGAAGATTACATTATCATTGAAGATGTAAAAGAAGGTGACACACTTCTGTTCTATGCAGATATTGAGGATTTAACTCGATATCTTGATGTATCGTTTTGGAGTTGGTCTGAATATTATTGGGATGATGATGGAGGAGAGGATTCCTTCGACGTGTTTGTCGGTTACGATGAAATTCCTGCACCTTGGGATTATGACATGGAATTAACAGGTTACTATGGTTCAGTCTACGGAAGTTGGACTTGGCCAGAACAGGATGTGATGTGGTTCGCTCTCGTCGCAAATGAAGATTTAGAAGAACTCGAAGTTAGCGCATTTTGGGAAGTTGCTGAAGCTCCACCGAGTCTTGAAGAGATGACAGAGTTATTCAAAGGAGTTCCAATAACTCAACAATCCAATCAAGCAGAAGATTACTATGCTGCGATCAATTACTATTACGTCAATGTAACCGAACCTCTAACAGAATTGAAGGTAGAAACATACGGTGGAAAGGGGAATGTACAACTGGCAATCTCAAAGGGTGGACCCGTTGACCCAGACTATGGATTCTTTGAAGAAATCGATTTCATTGATGATATTTTACCAGGAGGTGGATTTACTGGTTCATCAATGGAAGATTGGTCTGTGAGCCAAGGAAATGAAGAGGAAGTCAACCTGTTTGACGTTGAACCTGGAATTTACTATGTCATTACTTACACATATCGAAAGGCCAACGATTACACGATTCTTGCAGATATGACGTATGCACCGACAAATGCAGATCCCACAACTGCAGTCGAATTAACCCCAGGTGTTTCCTATGGTCCAATGAGTGGATACAATGGTCTTGACCAATACTTCTTCGTCGAGGTACCCACAGGAACTGAAAGACTTGAAGTTGACCTTGACAAAGGATTTGGACAAGCTGGACTTCACATGCGAATTGAAAACACACCAACTGCAAGTGAAGCAGATCATCACTCTGGATCACCAGGAGCAGGTGACAAGATAGCATTCAACAATCCAACGCCAGGTACATGGTACATTTTGTTGGATTCAGAGACTGTTTTCAGTGGAGTAGAAATCACTGCCTCTTTCACTGACCTCTATGTTTGGGAGTATGATGGTACACCAATTCAATTGTTCAAAGATGAACAAATTGATGGATTGAGTGCACCATCTGGTGAGGATTTATTCTTCTATGTTGACGTCGGAAGAAATACTCAAACACTGATTATCAATACATTTGGTGGCTCAGGAGAATTACTTATCGAAGGTGAAGGTGACACCGATTTCGGGTTTGATGACTTCGACTTTGATTTCTTTGATGAAGAGATGATGGATTCAGGAAGACAGTTTGGTGGCGAAGAGTGGATTTCATATGGAGAAGGTACATCTCAGGAATTGTACATCTATTTCCCTGCTGCGGGAAGATTTGACATCACTGTATCTTCGGTAGAGGATTTTTCTGATGTCTCAATTGTAGCGACATGGGATGGGAGAGATGGTCCTGACGGACCAGATGGTCCTGATGAACCGGTCGATCCTGATGAAATCATTGCTTGTGACGAAGGATTAGAAGAAATGATGAGGGATAACGACATCAATGGAGACGGACTCATTAGTCCATCTGAATTCAAATATTTTGATGACTTTGATGGACGAACAATTGAATTTTCTGAAGTAAATCAAAACGATGATTCATTCCTTGAGTTTAATGAAATAGTAGCCTTTGCTTGTAAGTGTGAAAATGAATTATCACTCTTCAATCTCCAGATTAATGACCGTATGCCAACTTCAGATTTTGACAAAATTGAATTCAAGAACGACTTTTCATCCTCAAAGTTGAATTTCAACCAAGACGAATTCATCGATTCGTATGAATTAAGTGAATATGCTCTTGTTTGTGAAACCATCTACAATCCAATGGATACAGACGGTGACGGCGTTTTGAATCCAGATGACCAATTCCCAAACGATCCAGATGAGCAAACCGATGCTGATGGTGATGGCGTTGGTGATAATGCTGACTTTGCGCCAAGTGTGTCCAACGATATTGTTTACAGTGCTGGTGGAGTTATGTTGCTTGTTTTGTTTGGAGTACTTGTTCTAATTATTCGTGGCAGTTCAAGAGGCCCTGATGAATTACAACAAGACGAATGGAACAAAACTGATGCCTTTGCAGAGCGAATGATGGCAATGGATGGTGGAGAAACGCTGTTAGTTGCTCCAAATCTTGGCCCAGTAAGTGATACAATGCCCCCGATGAGTAGCGAAGAAATTCCAATATTCGATGCACCTAATGAATTAGAATCGTATACATTTGGACAGGATCTATCTGACGCACCTGAATCATCACCACCTACAAGTTTGATGGGACTAATGGATAGTCAAGGTCGTGAACATATTGAATATCCTGTGCAAAGCGGAAAGCTGTGGTACAGAGATTCTCCTGATTCAGATTGGATGAAGAACTAAGTGAGTTGTTTCCGGCGTTTTCGTAATCCTACGGATTCCAACAAACGTAGTATGTGTCTGTGCAATTCTGGTAAAAGTTCGAACATTGCAATTGCCATAATGAACATTGCAAAGAGAGAGACGACTCTGGAAGCGTAAGAGTGACCAAATTCAAACATGCTCATGCCTAGGTATTCCCACCCTTCGTAGGAGATATGCATCCAAACCAATCCTGCGTTTCTAAAGAGATTCAAAATATGAATTATTGGGATGGTGAAGAGAAGAGCACGGATTCTTCTCTTACGATCGATATCAAGAACAGAAATTGCACCAATAAACACAATCATTGATTGGAGAGCAGTACAAGCGAGTACGAAATTGATACCAATCATACCACCATCTGCCATGATAAGTTCTGTCTGATACGGATGTTCTGCAAAAGAATCTGTCATGAACCACTTATTACCGTCCCATTCAGACCAAAGAAAGGTTCCAGATTCTGTATTGACATATGTCTCACCAAGTTGTATGTCAGCAGTACCCGTAAACGAAAGAAAAAGTGCGACCTGGGATGCTACAAACCAAATTGCAAGAACACTGAACCATGGTACAGAGGCAATCAATAGGTATGGACCTCCTGCATAGGCAATACAACCTCTCGCCCAATTGAGAGCATCACGGTCCCGTTTTGTTAACGAACGAGCCTCAGCAATAACCAATCCAACACCAAGCGGTAGGGCTAACGCTGTCATGACAGTGAGAACTAAATCACCGATTTCAAAATAATAACCAGACTCGTTGAAAAAATAGAGAGCAACGAGCATCCATCCTGTTTGAGCGGACCTACTCACACCGTTTGAATGACGCTTATGCCAAGAATAACCGAGTAAAATCATACCCAAAGCACCACAAATAGTGGCATACTCTTTGGGTATCAGCATATAGAGTCCTAGAGTAACCTAGATAGAAACATTTGCTCTTATTTGTTCCACTAAATCCAACAACCCCCATCACTTGGGTGAACCATGAAGGGACCTGTCATTGACGGAGAGGGATGGGCGGATGGCCCTATCGCTTTCCTTGACCGTGATGGTGTACTTAATTATGGACGGGAAGGATACGTCAATAATCCGTCGCAAATGAAAATTATACCAGGTGCAGGCCATGCGATTGCTCAGTTGCGGGAATCTGGATTTACAATATGTGTTGTCACAAATCAATCCCCAATTATGCGAGGTTTATGGGATGTTGATCAATTACACACAATTCACAAAGAATTACGTAAACAGTTATTGAATGAGGATTCAGGTGCTATAATCGATATTATTCTCACATGCCCCCACAGGAATCGAGACCGTTGTGGGTGTAGAAAACCATGGCCTGGTATGCTTCGTACTGGGCATGAACTCTTGAGAAATGAGCGTGTGGTTCATTCAAAAATCGATTGGGCTGGAGTCAAACCACAGTCATGGAACGTGTTAGATACAATGGTTGGAGACAGGAAATCCGACATGGGAGCAGGCTGGGCTGTAGGTGCACGAACCTTCGAAGTCTCATCACAACATGGCTTGCCACAAGTGATTGACCGAGTACTTGACACATCAGATTCTGGTGATGAATACGATCCTATGAGGTGGTAAAATGGGATGGCTTGGATTAGATGATACTGATTCTTTGAATGGTGGATGTACCACAGAAGTATTGTTCCGATTGTTGGAAGGTCTACCCAAAAATGTGTCATTTAGATCGCCCCGTCTTGTCAGGTTATGGCCATTAGCGAAACAACGAACAAGAGGAAATGCGTCGGTTGCCGTTGAATTAATCACTGAAGATGAAGATGAACTGCTCATGCATCTCGATCAGTGGTGGAAAGATCACATCATTACACTCAAAGGGGACCTTGGAATAAGTGACCACAGCGAACGTACACAGTACCCAGCGGATCCTGGTATGATATGGACAAGCGATTTAATCAGTGATGAATCGTTTTACAGATCTGCAGTTTCGTCTGAAATTGAACTCCATAATCTACCAGATGTAACACGATACTGGGGTGGGAATGGAAGAATCGGGGCAACAGCTGCGGTCCTATGGCCAGCACTTCGATGTACATACGAAGCCATTGCATGGAGGATCAACGAAGCAGAAGGAACCCGTCAATTAGATGAAAAAGCATTGATTGAAGTTGAGTCTATTAAAGATACATTTCTATGCAGAAATCCAAAACTCGGCACCAGTCTTTTAGCACCAAGAGGCAATTCGCCCGTCCTTTTTGGAATTCGTTCAACGACAAAGGAAGGTGCTCAAGAAGCACTTCATATTCTTGAGCAGGGAAAGAATACCGAATCGACAAAAGGTTCTCTTGTGTTTCAAACAAATCAGGCCACAGGTGACCACTTAGGAAAACCAATCGAAGCCGTAGTTCGTTCAAAATCAATATTGAAAAAAGGCCATGTTGTCCTTGAAACCACAGAAGGAACCTGGATGGCATTCCGGCAGAGTGGACAGGTTGCATTACTCTCCCAATGGGTCAAAAAAGGAGATACGCTTGTCGGAAATGGATTAAGAGATGAAAACAATGTCCTTCATCTCGAATTACTCAGAGTCAAGAATGCCATTAGTGAACAGAAAAGACCT
>QQSG01000103.1:821-5022 GCA_003602665.1 Candidatus Poseidoniales archaeon | reverse complement strand
ACAATCGTGACTGATATCGAAGCCTTTCCTTTTCCTTGGAGTGTGAAATTCGAGGCTGTCATTCCGACGTACCAAGGCACAGTTATTCCATCTGAAACACGTGAAACGCCGAGGATGTCGATGGAAGCATTCGTTTCTAACAAAGCTGTATTCTCAAGCGTGAGATTCCAAGAAGCGGTTGTTTGACTGGCAAATTGAACGATCTGTTCAGTCACATTTGATGTGACTTTGACACCTGGTGCTGTCACGTCAACAATGGTGGTAAGGAGGTTGTTGTTTTCTTGAATTTCATCAACCGTATCATCAGGATCAATCTTCAATTCCAGCGTTGCAGTTCCAGATTGAGATGGAGTCCAATACCATGTTGACTGACGTGATGCTCCCGGATTGATGTCAACTGTTTTACGATCTTCTTCAACACCATCGATGACAAAGGCAAGATCAACAGATTCTGCTTTGATATTTCCTGCATTGAAGACCTCTGTTGTTAATCGAACTTGATCACCAACTTGTGGAATTGAGACATTGAGAAGCATTGAGTTGGCTACGACTTGAGGATCTGGACGTAAATCGTTCACACCCTGTCCTGAAACGGCAATAGCGAACGGTTGGGTATTGCTTCCACCATGCATCCCATCTTTCACTCGAACGGTCCAAATTCCTTTCATTGCAGTATCAATGAGCACAACTTCGAGATTGTTTACGTCGTCTTTGGTACCGCCCGTTGTTGAACGCCCATTCGCAAAATCATTACCGAGATAGATTGTACCATCCGGTGATTCAACTTCTAAATCTAAATCATTGACAAGTTGATTGTTGGAAAATCGACTTCCACGTGCATCAGACCAAGCGAGAACTGTTTTGAGTTGAGAATTCGCAAATGTGACATTGAACACGTATGATTTTGATTGACCAGTATTCGACAACACAGAGCGATCATCAACCCAAATACCACGTCCCTGAGAAGGAGCAAGAGTTTCTTTGAGATTCACTCGCCCCCACCCTTCATCGTTGTTCGGAATATCTCGAGTGTTGATGTCTTGTGCCCCAAGGACCAAGAGGGCTTTGATCAGTGCACCTTGTGGAGAAGGACGTTGAGCGATTTCAAGAAGATATTCTCGAATGAGTGCTGAAGCCCCTGCTGCGTTTGGTGTAGCCATGGACGTTCCAGTATATTCGAGATACCATGTAGATTGCCAAGATGAACCTGCAATATCTTGTGCCTCCTGAGCCCGACATGAACGGACATAGCCGCCTGGTGCAATAATATCGGGTTTGATTCGTCCGTCATCAGTTGGCCCACGAGAAGATCCTGACATCAGATTATCCGGCGCTCCATTGTATCGTGCTTGATGGTTTCCAACCGTTACTGAATTTTTAGCAGTTGATGGTGAGGATACTGTTCCAGCATTTGGACCATCATTGCCTGCTGCGAATAAAATCGTTAGGCCTTCAACGCCGTTGTAAACACGGTCGTAATTGTTGGCTCTATCATCGACGTCTTCCGATTCAGAGGTATATTTACCTTGATTTGATGCTGCTGAAGAACCCCATGAATTGGTATGAATTCGAGCCCCTGAATTGTAGGCCGTATTGAGAAGATAATTGAGTGATGGCGATTGGAAATTTCCTGTATTGTCATTCTCCATGGCTTGGAAATAGAGACTTGCATCGGGAGCAACACCCGCATAACCACCTTTTGTCCCATCGCCAAGAACAGTACACGCAACGTGTGTACCATGTCCAGAGTGTTTGTCTGCAGTCGAACCGTCGCCAATAACATCGAAATTACCAACAACTCGAGTGCCGAAATCTCCGTGGTCTTCATCCAATCCTGAATCAGCAACTGCAACAATTTGTCCAGAGCCATCCAAATCGGTTGTGAAGTAAGAACGCATTGTTGAAATCTTCATGTGATTCTTCGATTGGTCATTACTGAACGCCATTTGAGGCTCAAAACGCAACCACATGACCGAAGGTTGGCGAACAATGTCAAGGACATCGTCTACAGAAAGAAGGCCTCGGTATCTTCCATCATCCAGTTTGACAACATCATCCATCGCCAAAGATGCAACATCATTGAGGTCTTGTTCAATACTTGATCCACTCGCATCATGTATGGAAATTAGATCGAGCGTTTGTTCGCTTCTCCATCCTTCGAGACGTACTTCTTGCCCGTAGATTGTTGCAGTTTCTTGTTCAAAGAGCATGGCATCAAGAAAAACATCGTCTAGAAACATAGCTAATGGAACGAGGAGTTGTCCTTCGATTCCATCGATGAGCCTTGCTGAATCAAATCCATGATTTGTTCCTTGCACGAGTAAGCCCGATGGAGAAATGTATTCTCTGACTTCAATACCCTGCAAATCGGATAATTCAGAGCGTACATCAAGGAGGTTACGTTCGTTGTTCACGAGTAGAAGACGCACATCATTACGAGGTTCGAGAACATCGCTGGACAACGGCCGTGAAGTTTCGAGCCCGTGTATGGTAAACACGCCTATTCTCGAATTTGCCTCTACTGCTCGTTGTTCCTGTTCGATGGTTACATCGAGTTCTCCAACAAAGTCAGAATAAGCATCTGTTCGAATTGAAAACTGTTCGAACTCATCAGCGATGAGGGTGGATGATTCATCTTCTTCAGATTGAATAAGACTACTCCAAGGACTCAACAAAAGAATCAGTAAGATTCCGAGTGCTGGCCTCCATTGATGTCTCATCACACTTCTCCTCCGTTACAAGACGCATTTATCGCTATGGGTAATGTGTTTCTAAGTCTATCAAAACAATTTGGTTGTGGTTTCACAGTCATCAACAAAGCGTTCTGATGCCCATTCACCAACAACATGTGACCAAGATTCTGTATGGACTCTGTTATCAAAAGATGTCCAAGTGACAGATACTTCAAGTATGTACTCATCCCAAACAGTATAGCCAAGAACAATCATTTCCAAATCATCACCAGCAAGGGATGAATGTGCTGCGACTTCATCGACATCAATTCTCATCTCCTGTATGAGATTACCAAACTCGTCCTGGAATTCAACCTGAACTGTTACGTCTGTAATAGCACGGCTTCCATCATTGTATAGTTCAGACATGATCAGATGCCCACCTCGTTGCATGTAGATTGTTTCAACTTCCACATCATCTCTTGGAAGAACCCAATACCATCCACTTGCAATTAATCCAACGAGAAGGAGCATGATGAGGCCCGCAATAGCAACACGAGCAGGGTTGATGTTCCTGATTGTGTCTTTGATGAAAAGAGCTGCTTGTTGGGCTTGCATGTATGCTTCTGCTTGTTCTGGATCGTCGAGATCTAATCCCATTGCAAAGGCTTCTTGCCGTTGGGATGATTCCAACAAACCAAGAGGTTTTGAGGCGATAATATCATCCTCATGCACAACAAGTTCGTCTTCCATTTTTATCACCCAAATATCATTGCTAACACAGATGCAACACCTGACGTAATTGGTTCGACCACCAATATGTGTCGTGTTTCAACGGAACCACCTGTCAGCGTACTGACAACTGATAAATCTGTGACGACCCCGTTCACGCCCATTGAGGTTGAGGTTGGAATAAATCCAGTAAACTGAGCATCGAGGAGGACCCCTCTTCCATCGATTTCGAGGTCACCCATGATTGGAACGTATTCGCCTGGTTGAACGTGAACTTCTGCACTCGATACAAGACGTCCTGTGGTGATATCATCGATAATGATGACTGGGTATCCAAGCGGGCGATGAATTGTAATCGTGGCTCCTTTGAGATCTTCTCCTATGATTTCAAGACGATCGAGGAATACACCAGGTGCTCCGGGAACATTGGTTTGTCGCATGTAGAGTTCTTCGACTCCATCACCCGAACTAACGATTCGAACACCCCAATCATCAGTGGTTTCTAGTTTGAATGTTCGAGGCAAGTTTGTTGCCATCATCAGAGTATCTCCTTTTGCGTCAATGGCTCGTCCAGACGCTTCGATGTACATGTCCATCTTATCAGAATTTGAAGCATAATCCAAGGTCATCATGCCTTGGAAGGAGGTCTCTTTGCGAATATCGAGTCGTTGATCAGGCTCGGCCGCAAGGTGCATTTCGGAAGGTACATCTCTGAAGAAAGTTGTAGCAGGCCACCAGAATCCATCGACGAATCGATGCTGTTGAATCATCATCGATTGAACGCTCGTATCACCAAC
>QQSG01000103.1:0-757 GCA_003602665.1 Candidatus Poseidoniales archaeon | reverse complement strand
GTTTGTTGGGGAACTCCAACCAAGAACGTTTCAGCACGTACCTTATTCTCTTTATCATTGAAAACGGCATAGACGTAATCCAAACGTTGCCCGATATCATAACTCATGTCTACGGACAATCGAGGAACTGTGAGATTCTCTTGACGTGAGAATAACGCTGTCACCGATACATCTCTAGAAGTCGACGTGTCTAACCCAAATATCTGAAGGTCAACAGAAGATTTCTGAATGCCATCCATCGTAAGATAGAATCGTTCTTGTGCCGGTAACCAGCCTTCAAGATTCATTTCAAAATCGTAGGTCGGAACTTCTTCGACCAAAGTGAAGATGTAATCGATTTCAATACGCCCAGATGGCAATTGTGGAAGCCATGTGCGAAGATGCCAACTTCGTCGAGTTTCAAAGGTGATGCCTCTTTCTTCAAGCAAGCCTACATCGATGCCCTTGAGTTCTCTTTCGGTGAGCAGGCCATCATCAAGAAGTTCAATTAACGCATTTGCTATGCTAAGATTTGCTTGAGAAAATTCCTCTCGAAGAACTTCTGCTTCGGACTCATCGATGACGTAGTCGGTCAGAATATCAGATACAATTATTCGACTTGATTGAGTAAATTCTGGAAGGCGGGAGAGATTGAAATCAAGTACTGTTCGCTCTGTTGCTTGTAAATCAAGACCATGTTGCCATTCCGGTGTACCGGTGGGGACGGAACCTTTGCGCATGTCAGCTACAAGGTCGAAACTTTCACCAGTCACCATGT
>QQSG01000102.1:12115-13946 GCA_003602665.1 Candidatus Poseidoniales archaeon | reverse complement strand
GTTGCCAAACGCTGTGGAAAGGAAGCAGGTCTCTTCGTTCCATCTGGTACCATGTCAAACGCAGTGGCACTGAAAACACACACAGTTCCGGGCGATGAAATTGTAACCGAACGCTACAGCCATATCTATCTTTACGAAGGCGGAGGATATGCGGCCCTATGTGGCTCAAGCATAGCGTTACCAGAAGGGAAGTACGGTATGCTTACTCCTGAATTGGTTTCAGGCGCAATAAGAAAACAAGCAGGTTCACAATCTCACTACCCAGACGGCCGTCTTGTTTGTGTTGAGAATACAGCGAATAGAGGTGGAGGTACATGCTATGAGCAAACGATTCTTGATGAAATTGCAACCGTTGCGAAAGATCATAATTGTGGGACACACATCGATGGAGCTCGTATTTTCAACGCTTCCATTGCCACAGGTGTTGAATTACCACGCATGACCGACCATTATGACTCAGTATCCATTTGCCTTTCGAAAGGTCTCGGGGCTCCAGTAGGCTCAGTGCTCGTCGGTTCTCAAGATTTCATCGATCAGGCACATCGATGGAGGAAAATGTTTGGAGGAGGCATGAGGCAATCAGGTATACTCGCCGCAGCAGGAATTTATGCAGTTGAACATCACGTAGATAGGATGGTAGATGACCATCGTAGAGCAATGAATCTAGCCACTTCCATTGACGAAATGCCTCATGTACATGTCGACCTTGATGCGGTTCAAACCAATATGGTTTATTTCTCAGCAGATGGCTATACAGCATCAGAAGTTGCAGAACACATGGGTAAGCAGGGTATCGATATGTTCGATATCTCGCCAACACACTGTCGACTCGTAACACACCTTCACATTACAGATGAAGACGTAGAAAACGTCGTAACAGCTCTGGAAACACTTCGCTGAACGTTTTTAATCTCTGGGAATCGATAGATTACATGGTTCAACCTTCATGCGGCGTATGCCTTCAAGATGAAACAACAAACCAATGCCCCTTGTGTGAGAGATGCATAGAACTTGCTCTCGAGAAAAACTGGGCTCCCGATTTAGACTTTGGTGTACATAGGCAAATGGCTCAGGCACTCGGGGGGCCAATCCGTTCATTGAAGCGTAGATGGGAACATTTGGAGGAGTTTATGGCCAACACCCCAGACGTTGATTGGGCTCGATTGCCGAATCCACAAGAAGATCCTGTCCGCTATTCGCCGTTCCCCGAGGAAGAAGAAGAAATTTTTATCGAGAAACTAAGATCTGGACATGGCATCTCAGGTTATGAAAAAGAAAGGTTAGAAGATGGGTTTCAGATGTGCAATGGTTCAATTCTTTCATTCAGTAATGGGCGAATGTTTGTCGATGGTCAGCATCATAATGTCCAGATTCCGATTGAACAATTTTTGATTATTCTAACTGATAAAGAGAATCGGATTGGTTGGGATATTGTTTTGATCTTTCTCGCAGTAAGCGCATTATTTCAGCCGATTCGGAAGTCTGGAGAGGATGGGAGATACATGAATCGATACTACAATCTTTTCTTTAGGAACAATCGGAATAACAGAATCACTCCGTTTGATTCGATGATCCAAACATCATATCTACTGTGTGAACAAAAGAGGAAAACAGGTTTCAATCCCCTTTCCAATCACCACTGGGCAAGGGATCTACTCGAACGGCTTGATGGTAGAAGGCCACGGCAAAGAATGAAATTTTCAAGGAGATTTCTCCGAGACGGTTCCAACAATCTTCTGCAGGACGTCGAATGGCCCTGGGCTCGCCGATGGGGCAATCTAAATGATTTGAACGAACACAAAAACGTCCCTTCGCCAATCATGCTGAGCAC
>QQSG01000102.1:0-12090 GCA_003602665.1 Candidatus Poseidoniales archaeon | reverse complement strand
ATGACAAAGAGAGGAACGACGAGAAGAACACCAATCCCACCTCGGCCCGGTCTGCTTGCAGGTCTTGTTTCATGGTGCAGTTCCCCTCACGAATCTCGGGAAGGCGAGATGCTCATTGCAACTCAAATGAATTGGTCCTCGGCGTATGAGGTGCAAGAAAAATTAAGCCCACCATTGGTAAAATCAATGCAATTTCTTCGCGGCGTTCTAAATCAATTCCCAAACGATACGTGGGTGGAGGGCGATCGAATTCTCGTTCGTGGTATGATTGGCCACTTCTATGAAATTCGCCTCGAACAGGGAGCTCACAGGGCGCCGTTCAAGATTCATGGCGTTCGCCTAGGATCTACTTCTCCGCATTCATTGTGTATTCACACAGGACGATATCACCGAGATATTCCAATTGGTGATACCGTTGCAATTGTCGTTTTATCTCTCATTTCTGATGCTATTACCGCTGAGAAAGTGAACAGTCTCATGATGTATCTTCGTACAAACGAACCTCCTGGAGAGCCGCAATCAACATCTCGACTTACCCCGAAGACATTCTATTCAGGTGCAAAAAGAAACCTTCCCGACTTTATGATGTTCGGGGTGCACCACGGATTCAACAACATGGTAACTCCAGTTGAAGCAGATGCTAATGAAACAGTATCTGATTCCGTATTGGTAAAGGATTGGAGAATTCGCCCCCCGACAATAAGCGACAGTATATTTGACTTTGAGGCAGCTGACTTCCACGGAATAGATGCGCCTCAATTTGAATGGAGGAATCGATGGCGGGGTCGTCAGCATTTGGTCTTCGATGAGCCCGAAGTGGAAGTGGTTGATGTTCTTGAGGACGTGGTTGAACAACCAGTTGAACCTGTCAGAGAAGAGGACGGTCAGTTCCATCGATGGTATCGTACAATGCCACTTGTATGGGAAGCACTTTCACTGCAGCCCATTGGAAATCATGTTTCAGTAGGTGGCTTAAGAGGAGTGCTGCGACTGCAAGGATGCGGACTTAGAATAACGATTCGAACAGCTCAAGAGGAAGATGCTATTCTTCGATTCTTAGAGATCCTTGGCTATCATTACTCTCGTAGACTCAATGGTGATCAAGTGTTTATTCGACGAGATTTCCCAGTTGCGAATCCGAGGCAAGAATTACGGAACATCCTGAATCCACTTGAACAAGAACTTGGATTTTTCAATATTGAGAATTATGTTCTTCGTTACTTGGAAGTCGGAAGACCTCCGGATAGAATGCCAGAAGTTGACCGAAGGCTGCATGCGAATTTAGTCGATCATTACTGAAACGATTAGACTTCTTGCCAGGTTGTTCCATTCCACCAACGGCCACTGCCATCGCTCATCTTTCTCCACGTATGGCCTGATTCATCTGTCCATTCATGGAGTACTGTTGGTTCAACTGTAGGCGCTGATTTCGGTACATCAGGTGTAGTTACTGCGGGCGAAGTAGGTTGATTGCTCAACGATTCATGAAGAGGTTCCGTTGAGGATTTCTTTAGTATAACAAAAGCAATGATTCCTATGATGAAGAATATTCCTACAGAAATTGAGATGAGCAAATCGCTGAATCCTCCTTTGCCTTCATCTTCTTCCGAAGTATCAACATCAATTTCGGATTCTACAATTTCATGGAACATGAGGTGAACTTCGAGATCGGTTCCGTCGTATGCGTTTCCATAGTTGACTGTCTGAATACCCTGACTCAAGCCCGTTGTATTGATGAAGTCCAGATAGATAATTTCCCGAACAATGTGAGGATAGTTCACTTTACTATTTGTTCCGTCAGGAAATGTGCCGACCTTTTCAACCACCCATATAGAGACATTGAATGAAGAGTTCGTTGACTGTTCGATACTCCATGAAGCAGTTCCGGAATTCGTTCCAGTCGGCGTCCAAGCGAAGGTAACAAAACCAGTTCCCAAGTTAAGCGATTTTGCTGCTTGTTCTGTATAATCGGCTTCTAAAGAAGTTCCAACAGGGACATTTCCTGATATCGCATAGGTCCCATTGAATCCTACAATTGGTGGTTTCCAAGGCAGATACGGGTCGTAGCGATTTCGGAACTGAGCATCTACTGCTTCCGAACCAAGTGGGTCCTCAGGATCGCTGATATTTCTATGAATAGAATAGACTTGCATGTTTGAATTGGAAGCTACGTTTTCAAGAGCATCTTCAACGACCAAACACTGGCCACACCAAGTTGCAGTATAATCCTCAGCGATGGTAGGAAGATCATCTAATGAACTGTTCAGAATAACGGTTTCGTTTGCAAGACCATAAAGCCCCCCAAACAACATTCCAGAATCGAGTTCTTCCACTTCAGCGGCTTTTGCAGGGCTGAGAATACATAAAGCAAAGATAATTGCTAAGACAGTCACCTTGACACGAGCCATGATTTAAGCAAGCCATTCACCTTAAAGAGGCAGCGTATAAGAGCATCAAACCTACAAGTCGAATGCTCCATTATCATAGATTTGGCCTGCATCGATAGAACGAATCAGTTTCCCCAGTCGAGATTTGACGGCATTTCTGGTCTTGTCAGCAGCGCGGGCTATTGCAGTCAATCTATTCTCAGCGACACCCATTTTCATGCATGTTATTTGGAAAAGCATTGAACACAAAATTCGTGCAGGAACGTTTGGGACAGGGGAATCTCCAATGGTTGGTTCGCCCAGCTTGAAGAGTCTTTGATTCAAATCCTCCATAAGTTCATCCTGAACCTCCTTATCCAAATCGGCAACAACATTTCGCAATCTTTGCTTCATTATTCTGATTTCCTCTGCTCTATTCGCAAGTGCAATCTCTCTTCTCTTCTTTGCAGGAGCCATGAGCTTCTTTCCATCTATCTCCACCTTCTCACAGATTGAAAAGTACTTCTCGATGATCTTTGATGCGTCGATAACCTGTTTCATTGAAATTCCAGTATTCTCGAGCATAGCAGCCCAGTCGATACTCATTCCACCACGTCTATTTTGGTAAACACGGAGGCAACCAAGGGCTAGCAACTTCTCGTTGTGATGGGTATCTGCCCCTCTTGTCTTCATTCGGCAGATAGAGTTCTTTGGAAGAATAACCTCTTCGCCTCCAGCGACCCTCTTCATTTCAGCCAAAACTGCCTCATCTTCGATAGGAAGTGTAGCACGGGTAATGGCTTCCTTGGCTTTCATTGCGTTCTCAGTTCCGCTGAGTCTAACAGCAGCATCCATTGTAGCCTGGACCATTGGGTGGCAATCCTTGGCATCACGTGAACTAATGTTGCGAAGAACCTTCCACTTGCCCTTTGCCTCTTTTTGAGTTCCGATGTAGGACCCCAAACCGTTGCCCTTATTACCGGTCTTGATTTTGGTAACTCTGGTGGTCGGAGTGTTGAAACTGTTCTCTCCCCAGATGGCACTACCATTGTCATTTTGGCTGTTGGAGACTTGGTGTTCAGCCACCAGTCCACATTCTTCGCACACAAGTTCTCCTCGTGCATTGTTCATTTTCATGTCATTACTTCCACATTCTTCGCATTTTTCAGTCATTATATCGCCTTCTTCTTCCTTTTCCCTGTGACATGATTGCAATAAATGCGCCAATGGATTAGGCTTGTCGGAGCAAAACAGGTCAGC
Organism: Candidatus Poseidoniales archaeon; assembly: GCA_003602665.1. Classification (GTDB taxonomy): domain Archaea; phylum Thermoplasmatota; class Poseidoniia; order Poseidoniales; family Poseidoniaceae; genus MGIIa-L2. Next base: position 8,464 of record QQSG01000102.1, on the reverse strand, counting down.
AGGATTATATCTATATCCGCCGCTGTATTTAAACCTGCGCATTCATGATGCTAATACTGGTAAACAAGAATTATTCTTGTTTCTAAAAACTAATCATTCCGCAAATAAAAAACCAATTTGATTTTTCTTGGGAGAATGAAAAATAACAAAATCAAACGAGTTTCCTTTTATACCCTCGTGATTCTTGTAGAGAACTGGGGGAGAAAGATGACACAGAACGTTACTGTTGAAGCATGCTCTCCTTCTACCATTGTACCGCAATGGCTTCTACAGCATCTGGAGGATGGTTCTAGCGACATTCTGATCATCTATCCCAATGAAACCGTTCGAGAGAATATAATGAAGCATATCACTGCCACTCGAGGAGCCATTGATTCAAGCCGCCATACAACACTAAAACGTCTCTGTACATCCTTGCAAATGGACTTCCGTTTCCCAGTAATAATTCCAAGATCCACAATGGGGATTGTTCAAGTTCACAAGAAATTTTCAGACGCAGCTTCTGAATTCAGATTCCCAAGAATGCATCCAGACGCTTCAAGGACATGGTCTCTATCCAAGACTGAACGGTTGCTTCAACTCCATCGATTCTCTACGATGCACGGAATACTTCGAAAATGGGAAGATGACCCAGGAGTAACTGAGGCAGACCGTCTTCTTTCCACTTTTAGAGATTCCAATCTTCTTCATGAACACCAAGTTATGGAAGAGTTAACAAACGCTCTTTTGCAAACGGATACTCCGATTCCATATTCATTAACAGCGGTGAAAGGGATTGTTCTACTCAACCATCCTCCGGATTTCCATAGTAGCGAAAAGCAATTCTTCACTGCTTTAGCAACAAGGATTCCAATCCACCATCTATCTGTGCAAGGTTCTTTTCGACTCGGCTTACATGGCGCTTATATTGATGATGAAATTCAGTATGTAAAGTCCGAGGAAGAATTGCCAGATTGGATTCCAGAACATCCTGTCATAGCCTCACCCGAAAAAGAAAATAGAACCGAAGGAATCCACCTCGTATCCTTTGATCAGGCTTCACAAGTTCTCGACGCCGCCCTATCTGCTATTCGCCTCTATCGACAGCATTACTCGGGTAAGATACTGGTTGTTGATGCGGATCAAAACCGGCGAAGCGTTTGGAAACGCAGACTTCAACAAATCGGTCTCGATTGTGATGCGGGTTCAGAAACAGTTGGTTCTACCTCAGCAGTTCAAGCAGTTCTTCGTTTCCTTTCAATCGCAGAAGGCCAAGACGCTTGGTCTGGAAATAAGTTGTTTGACATTGTACAATCTCAAGCATTTCCCATCATTGAAAATCTCTTCTCCAATCTTTCTCACCCGATAAATGAAGATTGGAGGCCACGACCAAATCTGGATATATTGGAAAATATAGGGAGAAGTTTTCATGTGATCGGTGGCAATGGTGCACTTTTCCGTTGGCTTGGTTCGTTATCAGTCGCTACACCAACTTCTTCTGAATCTTATCGAAGAAAGGCCGAAGAACAGGCCATAGAAGAAACAAGGTGGTGGCTCTATTCACTTGCTCGTGTCTGGTCTCCATTCCTCGATTCTGAAACACGATTGTTCATACAAGAACCATTGGTTGGTAATTCAAGTGGTGTGGAACTTCCACTACCGAAAATAAATTCACATCATAGAGAGGTCCTTGCCGATATTTTAGAGGCATGTGAATGGGGGCAACTTTTCAGCCGCACATCAACCTATGATGGCTCGATTGGCGGACTTCAATCATGGATTCAAACAATTGACTCCATTTCACAGTATGAATCAAGTATAGATTTCATTGATATTTGTAAACTATCAGCACACCAAACGAAACTACCTCCAAGTAGAGTTCGGCATTCCAATGTGGTGATATGCACTCCAGAGCAAGCATATGGCGCACACGCCGATATCGTTCTCTTCGTTGGTATCGATTCAGAATCTTGGTCCATGAAACCTCCTCGAGTACCATGGATTGATGATGCAGTTAGGGTCCAACTTGGTTTGAATGATTCTGATCTTCCAATTCGTCGTGGACGTCATGTATTCAAGTCATTACTATCCACATGTAAATCTGCAATATTATTTGATACGAAACACGATGATTCTGCAGGAAACTCAACACCTGTTGCAGAATATTTAGCAGAGATTGAACTTGCTGGTAAACTATCGAATCTCTCGACTCCTCCGGATTTCCTAGTAAGTGCCATTTCTTCAGGTGCTGGTTGGTCATTCATAACTCGAGATGATGGGAATTGGTTGACTTACAAGAGCTCTGCCTTGGTTTTGGAAGGGAGCAATGTAGAGTTACTTCGTGCCGAAAATCTACCTAGAGATCGCCGACAGCGAACGGGGCTTGCTCTAAAATCAGGAAAGACACCAGAAGTAAACATCCATTCGCCAATTTCTCTTACAATCGGGGCTGAGAAGCAACTGAACCTAGATCGTTACCGCAGACAACCTAAATTCAAAGCCACTGAAAAAGAAGAGGCGATGTCTTGGAGTTATCGAGATAATCTTCTCACCGCAGATGACCTCGTTCTTTCACCATCTCTAGGCCAAGCCAAAACAGGAGGGGGAAGGACTGTTGACCAATGGCCCCATCTCGGATACAAAAAGAATGGAAATGCACGAGGACCATCGATTGACCCAAGGCCCCTTCCGCCAACACAGACGGGATCAGACACGCTCTCTTCGATATGGGCCACAAGTCAACGAAGTGATGATTCTAAGGTTTGGTCCACAAACAAGTTGACTCCATGGATAAACTGTCCACGTTTGGCATGGTCTGAGCAAATATTGCAAGCAAAAGAAACACAACCAGAGGTCTCAGAAGATCTTGCACCTCTTGCTCGTGGAACACTTGTGCATTCGATAGAAGAGTTCCTCCTTTCATTACTTGGAGTTAATGTTGGTGATAAGCCACTTGATGAGGGTACTCCAATGCATATTGGGCTTGACCGTCCATTGGAACAGATTTGGGAATCTCTTTTGCTGCACTTATCGCAACTTGCCCCTTGGCTGTCAAGGACTAATGCAGTATCTGTACATCGATGTAATGATTTGGTAGGGTGCTCTCCTGAAGAGTGGACTCAATGGCTTGAAGGCGAAGCCCCCCCGCAGATTGGCGGACGGCTTGGACAACTTTTGTTGGCCGATTCCGCTCTCAACGCCGCAGGACCAATCGCCTCAGAGTGGCCACTTGAATCGACAACAGGGCAGTTCATCGAACTCGAAGGATTCGACAACGAACTCAATTCCACGAAACTGAAGATTTTTGGTCGAATCGACAGAGTTGATGCGCTCGTCCTCGATGCTGATTTACATGAGGAAGTCCTCGAAAAAGGTCTTATCGGCGATTCCAAAGATGTCATTCCACTGAACTTCAATGGTGAAGGACCTCCTGCAAAACGCTTGATAATCATTAGAGATTTGAAAACAATCGAAGGACCAGATCCGAAAAAGGTCGGCTTGCGCCATGCCTCTGGTTTGTTCAAAGAGATTCAACTTGCATTGTATGCTCGCGCATGGGAGATTGCCCACCCTGGTGATCGTGTTATCGGCGTGGGTATTTCAGAGGTTGGAGATACGACTCGCCATTTTGTCGAACTTGATCCTGCTTTTGCCTTCCTTCCCGAAGAATTGTACTTGGGGGAAAGAACATCTTTTTCAAAAAATCATTACAGAATTCCAAGTGAGGACAACACACCAACGAGCAACCCATTTAGAGCATGGATAAGTTCTCGCCTTACCACTGCAATCCGGGCAAGAGATGCTAGTGATTCAGGATGGAACCACCCAACGCCCGGTAAACATTGCAATTACTGTTCACTTGCAAATGACTGCCCTTCTGCTTTGATAGGAGTTGATGTGAAATGATTCCATTCAACCGAAGTCAGCGGTTGGGACTAAACCTCGACCAGCATATTGCATTAGATGCTGGGGCAGGTACTGGAAAAACAACGGTCATGGCAGAACGCTATGTTCAGCATTTACTTTCTCCTGAACAAAGAGCAACCTGCGTGTTGCCTTCTCCGTTACGAAATGAACCATACGGGGCTGGTAGAGTAAAATCGGCAAAGAGAGATAGGACTCCTTTGAATGAATGGAAAGGCCTCCTACCACAGGAGATCGTAGCAATTACTTTCACAAGAAAAGCTGCTGCAGAACTACGATCAAGGATTAGGAGTCGAATTCAATCCCTCCGAGCTGAACCTGTGAAAACCACTGATCGTTTGGGAGTTCATGACCCACGTCTGCGACATCAAGGTGATGTTTCCATGCTCATGTCGTTGCTCGAAGCGGCCCCGATTTCGACCATTGATTCATTCTTAGGAGAAGTGCTTGCACCACATATCGACCTCGTTGCATTGCATTTGAGTAGGGATCAACTACCAGATGAACAAGCTCCNTTATTACGTACTCAAGCACTCAACGCTGCTTGGAGAATTCGAAATGCAAGAGATGGTTTTGAGGCCGGCCTCACGCAATCTTGCGAAGAATTCATCGAAGCTCGTAACCGTCTTGCGATTCGATTAGGAGGGCAATCTTCTGCTCAAACCGTACTCACAGGTCTGCTTGAATCTTCTCTGTTTGTTGAAGAATCCAAGCGAAGGTTGAGGATGCGATCGATTCGAAATGAGATGCCTTGGGATGGTTCATCGCCACCAAACTATCTCCTGATAGAGGACATGATTCTCGAACGCTGTGGCCACCTCATCGACAGTGTCGTTGAAGATGCATATGAATATCTAAATCAATGGGTAGAAGTCTTCACAAAAGACGGACGTCATGCGTTTCTAGTTAACCCAAGCGGTGCGCCAAATGAAAACACTCGCTTCAATCAACTTTCACAATTAGCGCGAGAGCCACTCCCAACGACTCCAATTTCCCGCCTACAATGGATTCACCAAGTTATCGTATCTGCCTGTGCACCTGGACAAATAGAAAAGACAACTCCGACCATTTTGAACTCAGGTGGATTTCACAGTCAGACAATCGGCGGATGGCATTCAGGCCTTGTCAAGTGGTCGGCAGTTTCCTTCCCGGGAATGACCAAGAAGGATTCGAAAACCATTACAAAAGGAATTCAGGATGAGGCGAAAGAAGCGGCCACATTGCTTCGAAACCGCCTTCACAATCCAGAAGATGGACGCCTTCTAATGATGCTTTCACGCGCATCTTATGCTCTTAACCCACAACGCGATTTTGCCTTTAGGGATGCAAATGAGAAGTACGATGTCACAGATATCGGGACTGAGCCTTGCAGGGATCCTCCGCATGGTAATCTACGGGTCTCAAGAGAACTTCAGGTTGAAGTTCTGGATGATTTGTATACTGTTCATGCTGGCTGTAAAGATCTTCTTCGCCATCTAAAAGCTCAAGAAGAGGCTCATGATTTTGATGATGTTCAATTGATGGTGGGTGACTTACTCCTTGTACGTTGTCCGGAAATTGTTCGCCATTATTATCCTCCTCAAGCGGTTCAAGCATTGGATGATTTAGGAGAAGAAGCATGGACTGACGAGCATATCCGTAGAGCGCTTCACTTGATGCAAGGGGATGAAGAAAAACAAAACGATCTACGAAGAAGATATGCTCTTCTTCAACAGATACGGGCACGCTACGGTGCGTTCATCATCGATGAATATCAAGATACAAACCCGGAACATGCGCGCCTTTTAGCACGACTTTGGGGGCATAGAAGGGATGCATCTGATGAGACACCACGTCCCCTAGGGCCTTGGGATCCAACGGTCTGTATTGTTGGAGATATGAAGCAGAGTATTTACCGATTCAGACAGGCAGAAGTTACCGTAATGCGCCGAATGGTTGCCTCAATTCGTCTGGCTAATCGGCTTGAAGAGCATGAACCAAGAATGGAACATATTGCTCAACAAGGTCATGGCCGAGACCCCCGTCCAGTAGGTGCAGGTGGGGAGACAGGTTCCTTCATTCAAGCAAGTGAAATGTCTTCTGATGAATCCTCAGCGACGTGGGATTATGTTTCCTTTGGAATCAATGATTTTGGTACTGCAATAGAAGACACAGTAATCCTTCAACGTCAAGAAGGACACATTGAATTAACAACCAACTTCCGTACAGCGCCTCGTTTACTCAACACATTAAACCATATTTTTGATGACACTTTCTCTGAACGCCATCATCAATTCCCTGGGGACTTCCATGCTTCAGCCCAGCCTCTTCATGCAGGCAGAGAAACAGATAGAGGAGGTGTGTTGGAATGGTTACTGCCAACTCAATCAGAAATCGGAGCCCTTCCCTTGGATTTGGAAGTCGGATACCACTTATTTGATTCAGAATCTGCAAACCCAAGACACCTCGAACACGAACTCATAGCTGCCAGACTTGATTCTCTTGTCAGAGGTCATGCAACGAAACTCTGGTCATCTGAAGAACAAGATTACGTTGATATTGAGCCTGAAGAAATCATCTCTCCAGAGGATGTGATGATTCTCGTTCACTCAAGAAAACATATTCCTGATTTGATTAAGAGATTACAAGATCGAGGCTTGCCAGTATTGGCCGACAAGCAAGGCCAACTGCTACAACAACCCATCGTCAAACCTCTACTGTCAGTACTTTCTCTTCTTGCAAAACCGTCCTCACGTTTAGCTGCGCATGGTCTCATTCGATCTCCAATTGTGGGTGCAACATCGCTTCAAATTGAGGAAATATTTGAAGTGAAAGATGTTCAGAATTACTGGCACCATCTTCCGACGTATTTCTCTGAAACACCAATCGGTAATCTTCTATCGACCCTTTCCTCACTCATCGACAAAGGAGCCTTACACGAGATTTTTGACGTCGTGCTGGATTACAGCGATCTTCTGACAACTTATCCTGATGAATCAGAGCGCCAAGTCGCTGAAACATGGTGTGCTTTATTGTATAAAATTGGTTCAGAATGTGGGCATGAACCAAGTGCAATGCTCGCCAGAATGGATGCCCTAGCCTCGCTCGAGAACAAAGGTCCACAAGCGACATCCTCTCCTACAAGTGGGGCAATTCAGATTATGACAATACATGGAGCGAAAGGATTGCAGGCACCAGTTGTTATTGTAACAGGATTGTTTGAAGCAGGGCGGCGAAGTTCGAGCAATGATGCCCAAAAGAATGTCCTCATTACTCCGGATGTCATTGCAGGAAGAATACAACCTTGGAAATCAAAAGACAAGCCAATCGATGGACTCTGGATGCTTGCAAATCAAATGAATAAGGCACAGAATCTGGCTGAGTTACGACGCCAATTCTACGTCGCTCTCACCAGAGTGCGTGATCGCCTTATCTTTGCAGGTTCCCCTTCAAAGACGAGTTCAATGTCAACAGAAGGCTTCATTCTAGCAACCGGAAATATCTCGGGAAATAACATGGGAGATTTACTCTTAGATGGGCTGCGGCACATGGGGGTTCTATCTTGTGTTGAGCAACCATGGAGTTTGGAAGGAGACGAGCCAACTGAGCGCTTGGATGATTACAAAGACATTGAATTAATTCTCGATCCAATGGATGTCTTTTCATCCTCAGGCCTTCCACAAGATTCAGTGAATGGCATTCGAATTTATCATCACCCAAGTTGCTTTACACATCAAACCCCGGTCTCAGTTCTAAGCGAGTGGCTTGAATTAGAATCAAATCTAGATTATCAGATTGATGAAGAATCTGAAGCCGAAGTCACAACCATCTCACCGTCTCTAAAAATGACTGCACACGGCTTAGATGCGGCGCACTCGTGTCGTAGGCGATTCTGGCTAAACCATGTGCGTGGTTGGCAAGCCGAGCCGTTCGATATACAATCGAAGGCAAGAACCATAGTCAGTGAAGAGGAACTTAAGGACAGAACCGGAGGAGAGGATTACGATGGAGAATCCTATGTTGGTTGGCCCTCAGCAACATCATTCGGTTCGATGTTCCACCGCCTTGTTGAGATAGGTCTTGCGAATCCAGCAACAATGCAATCTGATGATTCACCACTTTCCTCCGAATGGTTAAATGGCCAAGATAATCGATTGCTTGAATCGAAAGAAATCGATGATGCAATCACTTCTGAACCCGAATGGCACAAACTTTCGTATAAAGAGCAACAACAAACGCGAGCCAGAATTATCGAGCTTGCTGAATTATTATCGAAAGGCTCGCTGGGGAAATTAGCCGAAGGTATGGAAGTAAACGGACAATTTGTAGAAGGGCTACAAACCGAAGCATCGTTCTATTTCACAAGAGATGTAGAATTAACCGATGTTTACCGCAATCCAACTTCAGGTCTTTCTCAATCGATTATCACTCAGATTCAGAACGTAGATATCACTTTTGAAGGACAAGCTGATATTGTTCTAGCAGGCAGTGAGGAGAAGCAGAAATGGCTTCAGGTTGTTGACTTGAAAACCTCTGGATCGAGAACAGGTGACCTGTCCAAACATCGCTTACAAAAAGAAAT
>QQSG01000101.1 GCA_003602665.1 Candidatus Poseidoniales archaeon | reverse complement strand
CCATGGTACATCTTCCATTCATTGGCCTCATCAAAATCCGATCCGATGTGACGACCGATTAGTGGCTCATTGGGTCCTTGCAGATTGTTCCCTTCAGGATAGTGATCGAGGTGATGCACGCAGAACAAGAACGGATCGAGCGTGTTCCGTACAAATCCCATTGGCTGATTCGAAATGACAGACATGCTCATGATTCAACCAGTTGCGAGATGTTCATTAATCGTTGTATCAAATTTCAAAATGAACCTTTGAATAGGGCAGTTTCACGGTATGTACCATGGAGCATCATGAAGTCTACCAACGAATAACATCCATCCTTGATGGCGAAGAAGATTGGGTTACCGCCATGGCGACGGTTGTTTGTGAATTGCACAATGCTTTCGATCACTATCACTGGACTGGATTTTATCGAACGACTTCCCCTGGTGTACTCAAGATAGGACCCTATCAAGGCGGCCATGGTTGTTTGGTGATTCCATTTGACAAAGGAATCTGTGGAGCTGCTGCACGCACTGGGGAGACACAAGACGTTCCAGATGTTCATGCACGAACAGAGCACATTGCATGCAGTTCAAGTACGAACAGCGAGGTTGTTGTTCCGGTCAAGAACTCGAGTGGTGACGTAGTTGCTGTTCTTGATGTAGATTCCGATCAAGAGGCCGCATTTTCAAAGGCAGATATACAGCTGGTCGAGCAAATTTGTGAGTGGCTTGGAAGGGAATACCACTCCTTCGAGAAACCGAGTTCATAGGCCGTTGAATCAAAACACTTTTCGTTGGAATTATTGTATGGTCCTGAGCAAGTTCTTTTGTAGTATAATGCGATGTTGTAATCATGAATGCTAGTGATTTAGTCCAAGATTCTGGAGGTAATTCCCAATCTCCCAAAATTCTCAGTTTGGTCCTCCTCGTAGTCTTTGTTGTCGGCTTGAGCGCTGGTGCAGTACTATCCAATGGCAGTCTCGTTTTAGATTCAAATTCTAATCCATTCAAGGCTTCCGTGGACAACGATATTGGGACAAATCAATTCATACTCACCGAAGTTGATGAAGGAGACAACGACGAAGAAGTCGTAACCGAACACATACTTCACGACTTTACGTTTCAGGCAACGGACCGAGGTGGTTTGGTAACATGGGACTTTGGAGACGGTTCCACTTCAACTGGACCAGAGGCAGTTCATCAATTCCAAGAGCCTGGAATCTATACCGTCAAAGCAATTGAATCGCTTGATGGAAAGATCACAACAACCTACGTTTCGGTCACTGTTCACCTTGAAACTGAGGCTGAAGTCGATAACATGGAGTGTGTATGTGCCCCTACTGCGAAAGACACCATAATCCCACTCTCTGACCATGAAGGAACATCCACGCTGGAAGGATTTGTTCGTGTTGAACACGATGGGAGCAGTGAATCTTGTTCCTTGCGAAACCCATTGCAAGAATGCCATGTTCGGGTAATTCTGCAGCGTCTATCGGGAGGGGACGTCGTAGAGGAGTCTATTCTCTTCGATGAAACATTCCGAAGCAATGAGAAGGTTGTAGACTTTAATCTTGAGGCCATAGAACTCGATGAAGGTGATCGTCTCCAACTTCGTCTTGAGACCGATCAGATTCGCGATTGGCACAAACCCACAGCTGAATGGTTAACATCTGCGCCAATTGAAAATTAATACAGATTGAACATGACAACGAAGTGATATCAACATGGAATTCTGGAAAAATCGATGGAAGAACAACCAAACGGGTTGGCATCGCGAAGAATACAACGAGATGCTGGTCAAACATTGGCCGAGCCTCAACATTGGTGCCAATTGTAATGTTCTCGTCCCTCTTTGTGGTAAATCCTTGGACATGCGATGGCTGGCAGAGCAAGGTCACAGTGTTCTAGGTCTTGAGTTGGTTGAGGAAGCCGTCCACGCCTTCTTCCAAGAACAAAAACTTGATTCAAAACAAATGAATCTTATCAGTCACGTACAACATTCAAGTCCACCATACACGATTCTCCATGGTGATGTATTCACTGTCAAGTCGGAAATGGTTCAAGCCGATGCTTGGTATGATCGAGCGGCAATGATTGCCCTTCCCGTATCAAAGCGGCAAGAATATGTTGAACAACTACGTAAATTAACATCCAATGGTGCATGTGGGTTATTGATTACTTTCGCCTATCCTCAACAGCAAATGGAAGGACCTCCCTTTGCATTGCATGATGCTGATGTCATCCGGTTGTTTGCAAATGGCTTCAAGGTTGAACACCTCGAGACAGTTCAACTTGAGGATGAAAAGGACAGAGGCTTGTCCGATGTGTATTCTTCAGTGTTCAAGATTCAGCGACTTGAGTAAAGATTCGTGAAAAACCACTCAAGAAAGGTGTTTCGCAAAGAACAATGCAGATCGTTGCAGTGAATCTTGACGAGCGACGGGATTACCTTCAACATGGGCACCTCTGTTTCTCAATATTCGAATAATCCACTGTCGTTGCCATCGTTTATTGAGTGGCAATCGAAGGCCAAGAAACAAACGACCTGACATGTATCCATTTTTGTTGATTCGAGCAGTGCGCTTCTTCAAATG
>QQSG01000100.1:1162-3046 GCA_003602665.1 Candidatus Poseidoniales archaeon | reverse complement strand
GAAGGGCGAGTTGCAGAATCAATAGGAATGGGCAACAAACACACATGTGCAATTTTAGACAACGGCCAACTTACTTGCTGGGGGGCTGATTTGCACGGTGCTCTCGGAAATGGAGACTCAAATTCTGAAGATCAGTATACGCCTGTGATCATACCTACTCCCGCCGATCGAACTGCAATTAACATCGATGCAGGAGTAAGCCACACATGTATTCTCATGGATGATGGAGGCATCATGTGCTGGGGTAGAGATAATGCGGGACAACTCGGCAATGGAGAAAGCAGCCCAACCACGTACGCTCCTGAATCAGACGTCATACTGCCAGAAGGAAGGGTAGCAACCGATTTTTCAGTTGGCAATGAGCACTCCTGTGCGATTTTAGACAACGACTCTGTTGTCTGTTGGGGAATGAACAATTACGGACAACTTGGGGATAATTCAACAACGAATGCCAAAATCCCTACGTTTGTCCATTTGCCAAATGGATCTAAAGCGACTAAGATTAGTTCTGGATCTGGACATACATGTGCAACAATTGACAACGGAAGTTTGTATTGTTGGGGCCACAACAAAAACAGTCGCTTAGGCATTGGTACGAGCGGAGGAGTTCGCACAATCCCAATGTTTGTATCATCAAATCAAAGCATCATTGAAATTAGTGCTTCAGCGGAACACACATGTGTTCTTTCTGANAACGGGTCAATTTCTTGTTGGGGCCGCAACAATTACGGTCAACTGGGATTGGGGCACACTGGTGAACGAAATACTCCAAATCAATTAGATTGGAACAGCGCTCCTTTTTCGTCCATATTCGGCCCTGCTCCAATTGAAACATGGGGGGAAGAACAATCCTTGAGAGGACGAGCAACCTCTGGAGAAAATGATGTATGGACTCTTCGTTTGGATGTTCCAGAATCGATAGAACTAGGAACCTATGATTTGGAAATAACACTCTTGAAAATAGGAGGGATACGATCGACACTGGTCATGGAAGATGCCCTCCAGATCTCAGAGAAAACGACGTCTGATGAATTAGATGAGCGAACCATCATGTACATGGCAATAGGAGGGGTAGTAATCGTATTGTTTGTATTGTCTCTACTCTTCAGGAAAAAGGATACTGAATCGTTAGAACGACCTGAAATAAAGAAACATAAGCCTCAAGACGGGCCATCGCAGAAATTCTAGAACCATCACAGAGTTAACATTTGTAGTCGCTCAAAAACAGTCTCAATGAGGCGTCGGCTTCATAGTGTATAGGCGGCTGGGTTGAATCGGAGGCATTCCTCCGGGTGAGTAAATGACTGAAGAAGGAACAATCACTCCAGATATTCAAATCAATCAACTTGAAGACGCTTTGGCAACGGAAACAGACCGTTTGAAGAAGCTCTTTGCGGCATATGAAGCACAAGAAAAAGAACTCGTGGATACTCGTGCCGAAATCGAAGTTCTTGAGAAAGAAATCATCGATAAAGAAATCGAGCGTGAAGCACAAGAATCACTGATTGCAGAGAAGGATTTCAGAATACGTGAACTCGAAATGAAGGCTACAAAAGCAGACAAGCGCGTTGAACACCTTCAGCCTGCTCTCCAAACAATGGAAGAGAAATACTCCCGTGAGAAAGACCGTCTTGGCAAAGTTTTCGGAATTGCAGAAGAACTTGACAACGACCTGAAACTTGCAGTTACCGAGATGAAAGCCAGAGATGACTGGTATGTCTCTCACATGACTCTCTTCGAGGACCTCAACAAGGCCATTAAGGAACGATATGAGATGATTGAACGAGCAGTTGAATCTGAGCGACAATCACAACACATGTCTCGTGCCTTTACAGAAAGAATGGATGAGATGGTCGAAGCCAGAGCAGAAGAAATGACCAATCA
>QQSG01000100.1:0-1100 GCA_003602665.1 Candidatus Poseidoniales archaeon | reverse complement strand
CCGAAGAACCAGTCGAAGAACCAGTTGAAGAACCAGTCGAAGAACCTGAAGAGGAAACTCCTGAAGAAGTCGTAGAAGAAGAAGTTGCTGAAACTCCTGAAGAACCTGCAACATGGAACGCTGATGTCGATCCATGGGCAGACAACTGAGGTGATTGGTGTTGGGAGGCCTCGCCCAAGGAGGTCATGCTCCTGTTGGTACATTTTTACTTGCAGGTATTGCCATTCTTGTAGGCGGTATCTATCTTGATTCCTTGTATGGCTTAATGCCCTTGGCTGGGGTTCTTTGCCTCATGATTTCGGTCTTCTTTGCCAATTTTTGGAGAGATCCTGATCGACCTATTCCACAAGAAGAAGGAATTCTCGTTTCACCTGCTGACGGGCATGTCATGTTCGCTCGCAGAGAGCGAGCAACGGGCCGCCGTCCTTCGAAGGAAGAACGAGAATCATCATCGATAGAAACGGATGTTCACACAGGCGATTGGTTCCCTCAAGCATGCGACAATCCTCTCGAGTTCACTACAGAGCAACGATTTGAGGCAGCAGATACACCAGGGCCAAATGATGTCTGGAGAGTTGCAATCTTCATGTCTCCACTCGATGTACACGTTAATCGAGTCCCCCTCAGTTCCACGATCGTAGCTATGGAGCACAGAACAGGGAAGGGACGAAGAAGAGGTCCTTTTGCAGCAGCCTTCCGTAAGGAAAGTGAATACAATGAGCGAGTTCGAACAGTTCTCGAAGGTGAAGATGGCGGTAGAATCGAAGTCATGCAAATTTCAGGAGCCCTTGCAAGAACAATTGTTCCATGGACTGGTATTGGCGATTCTCTCCGACGTGGCGAACGATACGGTATGATCCGATTAGGAAGCCGAGTTGATGTTCGAGTTCCAGCTTCCCTATACACGCCAAACGTAATCTCAGCAGAAGACCGAAACTCCGCCTATCCTAAAGGTCAATTCATCAAAGCAGGATTAGATATCATTTTCAAACCTGTATTGGAAGAAGAGTAATCTCAAGAGGGGATATCATGCTAGATCGTCATTCATCAACCCTTTTAGGTGGAGATGAAAAGAGTCTGAAAATTCACGATTTGGTCAA
>QQSG01000010.1 GCA_003602665.1 Candidatus Poseidoniales archaeon | reverse complement strand
GACGTAGTTTGGAAAGCAGTTTCTGCCAAGACAAAGTCACTGAATGGTATTGATCCAATCGACTTGCCCGCACCACGTTTGACTCATGGACCTCTCCAAGCGACATTGGTCGAACGTGGAAATGAACATAAGGCACGGGATAAAAAGAGGCAGAGAAGCGAAGATACGTCTGCATATGTCAATGGTGTCTTGTTTGGTTTCGACCCCGAGAGACCTATGGAAGATCAAGTCGAGGGATGGAGAACTGCTGTTGAGCCGGACCCAGAACAACTCGCAGAACTTGGCCTGGCCGGAAAAGCTTGGCTCAAACAAGAACAACGTCACATGGAAGGTGAACAATGATGCTGATGCCTCCGTTCGAACTTCACCATCCTAAATCTATAGAAGAAGCCTGTGAGATGGCTTCTCAGTTCATGGAGCGAGAAGAGTCCTTTGATTGGGTTGCTGGTGGAACAGACCTACTTCCAAATTACAAGTGGCACATCAATGTCAAAAAGCACGTCATCTCTCTTGCTAAAATATCTGGAACAGATACAATTTCAATGACCGAAATTGGAGCAATGGCTCGCCTAAATGCAATTACGGAATCGGATGACGTTCACCCACTCCTCGCAGAAGCAGCGGCTAAAGTGGCTTCTTCGTTGATTCGTAACAACGCTACACTCGGAGGAAATCTTTGCGTAGACACCCGTTGTTTCTGGTTCAATCAAAGCGAAGACTGGCGTCGATCGATTGACTGGTGCCACAAGGAAGATTGTGGCACTGGTTCTGATTGCAGAGTTATCCCAAATCAGAATACACTCTGTGTTGCTACGTATCAGGGTGACCTAGCGCCTTCATTGATGGTTCTTGAAGGCGTCATTCACCTCATAGGTCCTAATGGATCTCGACAAATACCCGCTGAAGAGTTTTTCCAACTCGATGGGATTACAAGAAATGTGCTTCAAGAAGGTGAATTCGTCCTAAAGGTTACATTCCCAGAAAATGTTTCCTCAAGAGTTGGTTCTTATCATAAATTACGTGTTCGAGAATCTTGGGACTTCCCTGAAGCAGGTGTCTCTGCTGCATGGATTCCAGGTGATTCCTCAACACTTCGAGTTGCCTCCACTGCCCTTGAGTCCATTCCTCGCCTCCATTCAGAACAGGTTTCGGAACTTTCTGGTGAATTCAACTCCACTCAAGTCAAGGCTTTGTCAGAGGCAGTCATGAAGTCAATCAAGCCAGTAAACAATACTGCACTTCCTCCAAGATACAGAAAAGCTATGGTCAGAGTGTTAGCAAAGCGTTCACTCAATCAAATTTTGGAGGCTCCTGAATGAAGGTAAGATGTCTCCTCGTACTTTCATTGCTGATCCTATCCTTCTTACCTAATTCTTCTTCTCAATTTCCCGATAATAACCCATGGGAATTTGGTTGGGAAAGCGAAGTAGAGCCGAGTTATGAGCTCATGCTCGATGGTGAAAAGTGGAAAATTGAAGATGTCCTCTACTTTTATGTCGAAAATACTCGCATGAATGATCTTTCTCTGACCATATCGGTCGAATTTGATTCGGAAGACGAGTTGCTCGAGGCAACATACGATGAGGAAATTTCTATTCCCTCAGAAGAAAACAAAACATTCACTGTCGATTTGCTCAGTTCGAGTGCAGATGATGTACGTGCGTTTTCTACTGATTCATCCCTTTCGATCAAAATCACAGCAACAGAAACAGCAGGTACTGCGGAAATATCCAGCAAGGAGATAGAAGCCGATCTCAAGGTTCCTCGTTCACACAAACTCGTCCCAGAAGCAACTACGCCAACCTATGCGATTTCTTCAGGAACTTGGGTTGAAGCGACGCTTCATCTCAATAATATGGGTAACTCAGTAGATGCAGCAAAGGCGATTGAAGCCGACGTTAGAAGTTGTCCGCTGCTTGACATAACAGGTCTTGATTCTGCACTAAACGTGCAAATTCAACCTACTGGGATTAACGGGCAAGAAGCAGAATCTTTTACCTTCAGGATTGAACCATCTTCCGCCCACCCTAGTCGAACCTGTGAAGTTACTATTTCAATCACTTCTGAAGGGAATAATATTGAACGTAGTGTCGTGTTTGATATTGAAATCCAAGACGAGGACGGATCTGGTTCTAATTCGGATTCTAATTCAGATTCCGGTTCTTCGAGTTCAGGCTCCTCAGATGAGGACTCTTCGGCGCTACCTTCGGTGAGTTTCTTAATGACTTTCGTTTTAGTCGGAATCGCTGCTTTAACACGTTCTAAAAACGATTGAGTGGCCCGAAAACTGGTAGGAATCGGACCTGATTTTATACCAAATCAGACTAAACGTCAAGGCAGAATCATTATGTGTGTAACGAGGTTCCGAAGAAAGGAACATACTACTCTTGTAGTAGAAATGAGGAATGATTATGGCAGAAGCAGAGAAAACAAAACTCTCTGTTGAAAAGAAATTATTGGCAGGTCTTGTCGTTTCTATTCTTCTTTCCACTACACTCATTGTTCTCGCAAGCTCTTCTAAAGAAACGGTGTTCTCTCCGTACGTGAGAGATGCTGAGGGCGACTATCAATACCAACAACTTACCAAGATGAGAGATTCTCTTGGAGAAGGCGATGGATATGAAATCTACAACACTATGTCGACTCCAATGCTCGTTAATGACTGGCAAGATCCTCA
>QQSG01000001.1:29879-31670 GCA_003602665.1 Candidatus Poseidoniales archaeon | reverse complement strand
ACCAAAATGCTTCGTTCCTCAGAGCCTTATCTAGGACGTTGAAACAGAACAAATTTTCAACCCTCTTTGCAAGGGCTACGGCTGAAGCCAACTCAGAACATGATCCTTGGGACGGTGGGTATACCTTCTTCATACTGTGAAAGGTATCAATACTGAGAGTCATCAGCACAAGTCATGGAAATCGCTTGGGAGGCCTTACTCGCCGCCAGTACGGTTTTCTTTCTAGGCGCCATATCACCAGGCCCAAGTTTACTCATGGTCATCCGTAACACCATCGTTGGGGGTCGACGAAGAGGTGTAATGTGTGCAATAGGTCATGGCCTTGGGTTTGGACTCTATGCTGGTATTGCAATTTTTGGTTTGATTGTCTTACTTGAAGAAGCACCAGGAATATTCCTCATTTTACAAATCATTGGAATTCTTTTGTTAATCTGGTACGGCTACCTTATGTGGGTACATGCAGAAAATGAATATCAACAAGTAGGCGACGGAGAAGCAAGAGGATTTTTGGAAGGTTTTTCAATCGCTTTCTTCAATCCTAAAATTGCCCTTTTCCTTGTCGCAGTATTAGCGCAAGTTCTTGATGCTGGAATGGGTTTAGCAACGAAATTGAGTATTGGTTTCGTCGGTATGGCAATCGATATGATTTGGTACATCATTGTTGCATTACTCCTTACAGGGACACCATTGCTTGAGTGGTTACGAACAAACGGAAAGGCTGTCAATCGAACAACTGCCGTAGTCCTGTGGGGTTTTGCACTTTCCGTGATCATCTCTACGGTACTTGCTTCTTAACGCTGACAGCGAGGACAAAGGAACGTGGAACGTCCAGACTGTGTAATGCGTTCGATCGTGCCTCCACATCCCTCTTTGAGACACGGGCCATCTTCTCTGTCATATGCTTGAAAATGATGTCCAAAGTAACCCAATGTCCCATTTACATCTGCGAAATCATTGAGGGAACTACCTCCAACCTCTACGGCTTGGTGAAGAACTTCGATTACTTTCTCAACCAGAAGCGAAAGCTTTGTTGTAGGTTTTCCATCCTTACGTACAAGTGTCTTACTGCTTCGAGTTGGGTGAATCCCTGAACGATGAAGAGCTTCACATGCGTAGATATTTCCAACGCCAACAACAACTCGCTGGTCCAGTAAGGCGACCTTGATATTCGTAGATTTATTCTTCAAGGCCTTTGCGAGTTGATGTGCATTCCAGTTTGAAAGTGGTTCAGGCCCTAGATTTTCAAGTAAGGGATGGATTTCTTCTTCTCCAATGTCGATTAGATCCATTATTCCAAATCGGCGAGGGTCTGTGTAAACTGCAGCACTTCCATCATCAAATTGAAATTCCACATGGTCATGACGACCATCAAAACCTGTTGCAGAACCAAAACGGGACACTTCATCCGCACTTTGAGAATAACTTCTCACTTTCACATCAGTAAACAGAGTATATCTACCAGACATTCCGAGATGGGATAAGATAATTCTTCCATCATCTAAATCGAGAAGGAGATACTTTGCTCTTCGACGAATGGATTCTATTCTTGTACCCGTTACCTTACTTTCAAAATCAGAGGGGAATGGGAATCTAAGACCTTCTCTTCGAAAGATAACCTTTGTAATTATTCTACCAACCATTGCTTGTTCCAAACCGTTACGAACGGTTTCAACTTCTGGTAATTCTGGCAGAACATCACCTCATACGAATGACGAATAAGGCATGCTGATCTTCGAATCCAGTCAAATTGATGTGTTCTAGGACTTCAACATGCTCCTCTAATTGATCATA
>QQSG01000001.1:18433-29605 GCA_003602665.1 Candidatus Poseidoniales archaeon | reverse complement strand
GCTAAATCAACGGCAACAAGTCGCCCCCTTGATTCGTTATCTTGGCCACAAAGATGGTCATGAAGGTGTGAGATTGTCGTACCGTGACCTGCCCCTAGATAGAGAACTGTCGTTCCTTCTTCAGGCAACAACATGGATGGATCCTTTCTTGTTCGTAACAGACCTGCAGCAAGTTTAGATCGATTTGGATCCCATCTTCGGTGCTCAACACCTCGGAATTTCCGAAGAGATTCACCTCGTACGGCAACACCAGGATTAGCGTTTACAGTCCACAGATTGCGTCCTTCTTGTAGGACAGAATGTGAAAGCGGACGCTTTTTCCTTGAACCAGCCATAAAATCACCTCAACGACGTGGGGGTTGTGAGAACTCATTTCGAATCGCAGTCACTTTTGCTTCGATTTCATCCACTTCATCATCGCCCCATGGCGTTCCCTCAAACGCATCCACTCGTGCTGCAATACTGATTTTTGCAGCAAGCATACGAGCAATTTTTCCACGGACCCAACGAGGTGAGCGGGAAATCCAAGGGTGCATGAAGATGTGTCCATGCTTTGGAGGAGGAGTTCCGCTTCTGATGTGACTGAAGAACGCTTTCTCAGCCCCTAATACCTGAACGGTTCCAGCAGGTAATCTTGCAAATCGTGTTCTGCCATGAGCTTCAACACACAAACGTGCAGCCAACATAGGTCCAACGAGTGCCGAAACAGAGGGGAGATGNGATTCTGTGGATTCACGAATTGCATGTTCTAATCGGTCGAGTTGCCTTCTCTGATTTGCAACCATACAGCCCCAATCGTGAAGCGCATTCCATTCTGAGGATGAAGGATCGTCATATGCAGGTTCAACATCAAGGAGCATTGCTAATTCGGATAATGAAGTTAATTCGACCATCGACTTCGCAAGACCACTCCGATCACCTTCGAAGCGAGCGCTTGGTAAGAAGAGTCCAATCCACTCAACGAGTCGTGCTTCCATAGTAAGGTGAAGAGTTCGAAGTTCATCACTTGCCCTTAGGAGATGTTCAAGACGGCGATCGGGATCACCAGCAGACATCGCCACACCTTCTTCAGCAATCGATAGAGCTGCAGTATCTGCAGACATTTGTTGTTCATCTGTTGGAAGAGGGTAGTTCGCTTCTGGTAGATTCTCCGAGCCATGGGGTGTAGGTTTCGCTTCAGGGAATCGTTCGTGAAGTAATTTAGCTTCTGGAGGCAATTGTCCATTAGCCACTAACTGTAAGCGTTCTTTAGCGCCTTGTACTGAAAAATTACCGTCGTTTACTTCGATGTCAAGAAAGTCACCAAATTCGTTTACGACGGCCGCAGATTGCCAAGAATACCAGAGCCACATACTTCGTGGGAGGGTGTCTTCAAGTTCAACCTTGTCGTTGCCTATTGAGAATTGATTCTATTCCTTGAAGAAAATACAATTTACTAAGACTCAACCATTATGATTAAATGATGAAGGTAGATGGCAGGTCATGTTTTGCCCGAATTGTGGTACGCTCTCATTCCCAAGTCCTTCAGGTGACATTACGTGCACCAACTACAAATGTGGTTATACAGGACCTGCAAATGTGAAAATGAAGGTTCAGGGTAAGGAAATCGATCTCTCAAAAACCAAGACTACTACAAAGGCAGAAAAGAGAGAATACGACATTATCAAAGATTCAGACCAAAGAAAAGGAGTCTTGTCTACAGAATCCTACATGTGCCCAAAATGCGATTGTACAGAAGTCTACTTTTATCTTGAACAAACTCGATCATCTGATGAACCAGAAACAAGAATGCTTACATGCAAAGATTGTGGTCACGGATGGAGAGAATACTGAATCAGTAATCGCTTTCAACACGTGGTGCTAGGAAGTAATCAACTTCAGCAGCACCGTCTTCGAATGAGAAATTCATTGCTAACGGGAAGTTCTCTCCAAATTGGATTGTAACGCTATCTTGTGGGCCAAAGCGTCGGGAAAGTGGTTCGAGGTATGTTAGACTGTATTGGCTTCGAGCAGCGCCACTACAAACTAATTCTTCAACTTCATCTTTATCGAAGGAGATATCAACAGAGTCGGTACTGTTTCGAACATGAACTTTGAATGAAGATTCATCAATACTAAAGTTGACTAGATCTCCAACTTGCTTTGCTGCTTTGAGAGCCTGGCCCAGTTCTGAACCATTCATCACTACTTTGCAAGGTAAGTCAAGTTTAGGTAATGATGGAGGAGAAGCCATCGTTGAATTGTCTAAAGGACGTAGGTTACGTACAATCTTACCGAGGCTCATTGTGAAGTCGCCTCCTTCTTTGTGTGTCATTTCGATAAGTTCGCCGACTGAGCCGAGAGAGGTGACTTCTCGAATTTTCTTCATCTCCAATCCGATTTGCTTAGAATCGAGTTCCCACCCATCAAAAGCTGCAGCATCGACTGTTAGTTTGATCATTGCAACGTGCGATGAATCGACAACTCTGACCGTTAGGCCATCTTCTGCAAAATCAAACCGGGCATCTTCGATTACGATCATGAGCGTATCGAGTATCTTAGTTATCAGTTCTTGACGGGCTGTGATGTTCAACATATGAGGCATCCCTACATCATCCTCGGCCTTCGACGGCTTATGAACTTAGCATAGAAGAGAACATCAATTTAGGCTTAAACGGGGGGTGCTTAAAATCGACGTCTTCATGAACCCTCGGCAGAAGTCATTCCCATGTCAGAAGTTCTAACTATCGCATTAGTACTCATCGGAAGCCTCCTCGGTCTAGGAATAGGCTGGCTTCTTGCGAAAATTAAATTCTCAACTAAACTTGTACTCGCAGAAGCAGAAACACAAGCTGCACTTGGCAATAAAAAGACGCTTGTTGCCGAGATGGAAAGCGTGGCCGCGACAGTTGCCCGCCAGAATTCTGAAGACTTCCTTAGATTGGCCGAGGAGCGATTGGGAAAGGTGCAATCTGAAGCAGGAAAGGACTATGATGCACGTAAAAAAGAGGTCGAATTACTTGTTTCTCCTATCAAAGATCATCTCGAGAAATTAGAAAAAGCTACTACTGAAATGGAGAAGAACAGAGAAGGAGCTTACCATGGAATCAAGCGGATGGTTGAAGGATTACAAGAACAAACAACGAGTTTACGAGATACAAATGTCAAATTATCAACTGCACTGAGAGGTTCTGTCAAAGCCAGAGGAAATTGGGGGCAGGTGGCTCTGAAAAATATCGCAGAAGCCGCTGGAATGCTCGAACATTGTGATTTCGATGTTGAAGTCACGCTAAAATCTGGCGCAGGTGGTGCGAGAGTTGACCTCTTGGCAAAAATACCGAACGGCGGACATGTTCCAGTCGATTCAAAGGTACCTCTCGCCGCATATTGGGATGGTCTTGACCTCGACGATGGAGATGCAAGGGCTCTGAAGATGAAGGAACATGCCAATGATGTCAAGAAGCATGTCAATGATCTCGCTAATCGCGATTATCCGAGACTGATGGAGGGCACTGATTTTACCGTCATGTTCATTCCTGCTGAACCAATCCTTTCAACTGCATTTGAATATGAACCCAGCCTTCAAGAATATGCTTTCAATAAACATGTGTTAATTGTAACCCCGGTTACACTCCTCGCACTCCTACGCACAGTAGGTTTGTATTGGCAGCAACAATCTATGGCGGATAATGCGAAGGAAATCCATGCTCAAGCACGAGAGTTCTATGGCCGAGCAGCAAAGTTTAGTCATGATTTGGCAAAGATGGGTAAAAATCTCAATACAGTCGTAGGGGCTTACAATGATGCCGTTGCGTCGTATGACGCAAGACTCATCCCCGCAGGCAAGAAATTAGACTCTCTCAAAGTAACCGAGGGAGCCCAAAAGAAATTAGCTGAGTTACCAGAGGTATCGAGTGCCATTCGCGATGTGAAAAATATCGCTAAAACCAAGTCCGAGGAGTGAAGCATCTTTTTGATATGTGAGTTCATTGTGGGAATGCCATGGTGGAACAGGTTCTCAAAGAGGATGGAACTCCTTACAAGGTTGCCATTCTCATACCGACTATCAACAACGCAGATGAGTTGGACATTGTTCTTAATCGCCTGACACAGCAGACATATCCTGAAATTGAAATCGTTATTTCAGATTCGAAATCGAGAGACCATACAAAAGATGTATGCGAGAAATACGGTGCTACGTGGATTGAAGACCCATCCACAAATCGAGCTGATGCTTGCAATTTTGCACTACGGCAGATGGACCATGATCTTGTACTCTTNACTGATGACGACACAGTACCACCGCTTGACTGGGCTGAGAAACTTATTCGATGGTTCAAAGATCCAGAAGTCGGCGCAGTTGGTGGGCCAAATTTTGCGCCAGATGATGATCCATTTGGAGCAAAGTGTGCTGATGTTGCATTCTGTACCAAATTCATGACTGCAGGAACACGCTATGGCGCTCAACCCAGAGGTGAACTGGTTCCAATCACGCACAATCCTGGAGTTAATTGTGCTCATCGAATGGAAAATCTACGTCAGGTCAATTTCTTCGAACCAGGATGTATTGGTGCCGAAGATGTTGTCCTTGATGCAAAGATACAGAGGGAAGGACACAAACTCTTCATCGACCCATCAAATGTTATGCCTCATCGTCGACGTCGACCGTTCAAGCCTTACATGAAGCAAATGAGAAATTATGGATATACTCGAATGGTCGCCAATAAACGATGGCCAGAGATTGCTACATGGTCGCATACTGCCATTGGATTCTTCCCATGGCTTACTGCTATGGCTATTCTCGCTCTTGTTGCTGGAATCGTAACTGGTGGAGCGACAGACTATCCTTGGTTCTCCCTTGATGGTGATTGGACTTGGTCTCGATTGGCTGTACACGGAACACTCGGCCTCATGGGCTTTTACGTCGGCCTCTCTTGGTTGGGAGCTGCAATTGGAACAAGTCCTCATCGTTCGATAGGAACTGTTGCACTTGCCCCACTCTTTGTTTTCCTGGCTCATTGGGCATACGGACAAGGAGTCAACAAAGCATGGAGAGAAGTCCGTAAAACAGGCGGAGCTGCTGGTGTTGGTCGTCAGATTGATGACCGCGAACGTACACTTTGAGTGTAAATCATCCCACAGCCCCACAACTTAGCACAAGGGCTTTGTAACCTTATTCAGAAGGCCCAACATGCCTGAGCAGATTCAGAATGATGTTTCTGATCAGGAAGAGATATGGATGTCAATACGGTCAATCCTGTCTGTTTTACGAGTGCTCATACTCATTTCAACGATTGTTGTTTCTGAATTTTTTGAAGATCACTACATTCTCGAATTGACTGTTGCAATATGGTCACTCATCATCGGAATACCCTTGTTTTTCCTGATCTCATTACTCATTCTTTGGGGAAATAAAACCTTCATACCAGTCTCTACGAAGGAACAAATTGACACTGTTCTTCGCCCGATTCTAAAACGAACCTGATCAAAGGCCAGCCATATCGCCGGTTTGAATAATCCATTGACTGGAGTAAACACCCTTGTGTTCAAGCAGTTCATCGTGCTTACCTCGCTCAACGACTGCGCCGTCGACCATTGCAAGAATCTCATTCGCATTACGAATTGTACTCAGACGATGTGCAACTGCAATTGTTGCCCTTCCTGAACCTGTACTGAGAAGGTTTTCCTGAATACGACGTTCTGTTTCAGCATCGAGTGCACTTGAGGCTTCATCGAGAATTAACAAAGATGGCTTCTTCAATAAGGCACGAGCAAGAGAGACTCTTGCACGCTGTCCGCCACTCAATTTCGCCCCTCTATCGCCGACCATTGTTTCCATTCCGTCTTCGAGTTCCTTGACAAATTCAAGCGCACCTGCAAGTTCAAGCGCTATGCTAAGATCCTCATCTGTAGCTTCTTGATTGTATCTTACGTTGTCTCGAATTGTTCCATAGAAAAGGAATGGATCTTGACTCACAAATCCAATCGCATCACGAACACTTTCGAGCGTGTAGTTGTTGATATCATTTCCATTGATTAAGACCTCTCCACTATCTGGAACGTAATAACGCATTAGCAACTTCAGGATGGTTGTTTTACCTGCTCCAGTGTGGCCCATTACCCCAAGGAATTGGCCTCCAGCAACTGAGAATGAGATTCCACTGAGTACCTTCGTCGATGTATTCGGATATGTGAAATGTACATCCTTGAATTCAATCGATTCAATTGGTCCGAGAAGTGCAGTAGCCTCATCTGCATCAACGATTGTCGGTTCCAAATCAATCGCTGCGAAGACTCGCCTTGCAGCGGCTTCACCACGCTGGAGTTGGTTTACAAGAATTCCAAAGATGAACATTGGCATGGTCATACGTGTACTGATCAAAAGAAATGTTACGAGTTGTCCCGTTGTAATTTCATCTTCCTTAGCAAGCCATCCACCTGCAGTAACGAGAAGACCGAAAGCAATACCAGCAACTACGTAAATCATCGGAACAAATCGGTTACGATCTTTACTCGCTTCCATTGCCTGTTCTTTGTATGAACCTGATTCCCGTTCAACTCGTTCTGCTTCCCATGCTTCAGCATTGTAGGCTTGAACTACAGCAATCCCTGAAATAAGATTCTCTAAAACCGCTGTGATGTCTCCAGTTGACTCACGTTGTTTTCTGTACTTGCGTTGAACGCTTGTCGAGAACCAATAGACGATAGGAACAATCAGAATAATTGGACCGAAGAGGACAATTGCAAGTTTCCAAGACATGAACACGAGAATAAGGAATGCAGTAAGAAATGTTACGACAATCCGTATAATTGACGTGGAAGAATCTGATACAACATCCTCAAGTTGATTTACATCGCTTGATAAAACAGACATGATCTGTCCTGTTTGCCTCATATCGTAATACGATGCCTCCATTGCAATGAGTGACCGGGTAGCATCCATTCGTAAATCGTGTTGAATCTTGTAACCCAATGTTTGCCATGAATATTCAGAGATACCTTGGAAAATTGCAAGACAAAAGAAGCCAAGGAAGATCAATACTCCGTAACCTACTGCTGGGTCTCCACCAAATGAAGTCACGAAATCTTGGATGATTTGTGGCCCTGACAAAGCGTCGCCCGTAAAATAGTCCACCGCTAAACCGATGGCTACGAATGGCATTAAGTCGAAGAAACGTGCTGTTGCGTTGCCAAGTACTCCAGCTAAAACTCGCCCAGGATAGCGTTTTGCATAAGGTACAACACGCCAAATTTGACGGCCAAGAACCTGCGATTTCTCGTTAATTTCCGATGGTGCCATCGAATCCTGAGGTGCCCCGCTTCTTCCTCTCATGTTCGGGGCTACAGCCCATTTCCTTTGAATCCTCGTAAGTCAATATTCTACGATATTAGCAAATCATTCATGAGTGACCGATGTCAAGACATCACCATGGCGGCTCAACGCATACGCGTTTCATTCTTCCTTGTCTCGATTATGCTGGTTCAATTATTGGCTCCATTGACATCAGCGAACACCGATACTCAGCCTGGAATTATACTCGAGACCAATGCTGAACTTGATCTCCTCAACCAGTTGGGAATTAGTCCAACGAAATCCCACGCAGAAGGCTGGTATGATGCTGAAGAAGGCATAGGAACCATCGACTTATTGTATCGAGATGCAACTGTCACTCCAGTTGAAGATTGGCCTAATCGAGCCAATGAAAATGTCCTCTCAGGATACTACATCCTCACTCACACATATCCAGTACCGACTGAATGGGAAGGCGAACTAAATGAAGCAGGAATTGATTGCTTCTCCTTTTTACCTGTCAATGGATTCCATTGTGAATTGAATAAACATTCAACGAAGCAACTTGATTCATTAGGTGTTGAAGGGATCGTAAAACTCGACCCTACAGACAAAATACGAACAAAACTCACTAAAGCTCTCCTAGGCCAATATATCGGCCCATCGACTCACTATTATCACGGCGAATTTGCTCCAATTCATCTCGTACTAAGCGGAAATGAATTGCCAGAGGGGATTCATGAAAGAAATGACATCGAGGTAACATATCATGTCGGCCGCTTTGCAACAATGGACATCAAGCAATCCTCTTCTGCATTATCGTGGCTTGCAAATCAAAATGAAATCGAATGGATTGAGGATAAGCCTTGGTTTGAATTCCAAAATGATGTCGCTGATGAAGTTATGAAAGCCGACCATTTGTGGGATCAAAGCATTATGTCCGGTATAGATTCCTCTTGGAACAATCTTGACGGATCAGGAATTATAGTGACAGTTGCCGATTCAGGACTTGATAGCGGAGTTAATGATTCCACCATGCATGCTGACTTCTCCGATCATATTCTGGACATCGTTTCTTGGGGCATGTCAAGTTCTCAAGCAGCCAGTTGTGGAAGTGTTGCAGATGATGGTCCATCAGACATTGATGGCCACGGAACCCACGTTGCGGGTTCTGTTCTTGGCGATGGAACAAACTCATCTGGCACAATCAAAGGCTTAGCACCTGAAGCGCAATTGTATTTCCAAGCAATAGGGGCGTGGTGCCCTAACAATCCAACAACTCCAAGAGATTATCGATATTCATTGAATGGAATTCCATCAAACATTACTGAACTTTTCAAGCAAGGTGCTGACAATGGGTCAAGAGTCCACACAAATTCATGGGGGAGCCCAGAAAACGGAGCTTACACCGCTACATCAATGCAAGCCGACATCTCAGCCCGCCAGTATTCCAACATGACAATTCTTTTCTCTGCAGGAAACAACGGGATTGATTCTGATTCAGACGGAGAAGTCGATCTTGATTCTCTTGGGGCACCTGCGAGTGCAAAGAACGTACTAACTGTTGGTGCAAGTGAAAATGATCGACCCAGTATAACAAATATTTGGGGGTCCACTAAATATTCACCTCCTGTAAGTACGGATAGGCTCGCAGACAATGTCAGTGGATTGGCAGCATTCTCGAGTAGAGGGCCAACTGATGACAATCGTTTGAAACCAGATATAGTAGCCCCTGGAACATACATTCTCTCGACGTTAACCAGATACAACACTAAGTCAGTTGGATGGATGTCCTACAACTCGTCCTATGTTTACATGGGAGGCACAAGCATGTCAACTCCATTGACTGCTGGAGCGACTGCCTTACTGCTTGAACATTTGATTTACAATCTTGGTCATCAAGACCCTAGTTCCTCTTTAATCAAAGCCATCTTTGCAGTTAGTGCAAACGATATGGTTGGCCAGTATAATTCTGCAACCAACGGTGCTGGAGAATCAACTCCAAACGATCATGAAGGATGGGGGCGGGTTGACCTCAGGAATGCATTGAATGCAACTTTTATCGAAAATGAGAGCGTTACGACCGGAGCAAATCGCGGATGGAGTTTCAACGTCCCAGCATCTGCACCAGACCTAAACATTGCACTTTCATGGATTGATCCTGAAAGTACCCCTGTAGCAGGCGTAAACCTCGTGAACGATCTCGATTTGGCCATTAAGGACCCATCCGGAACTTGGACTGAACTTCCCAACAATGTGGATACTCTTAGAGGATTGAAAGTTGCTAACCCTGCCCAAGGTACTTGGGAAGTGCACATCAATGGCACGACTGTATCTCGTGGACCCCAGTTTTTCTCTCTGGCTTTGAATCAGGAAACAACATTGGTTAATCTCACAGAGGATGAAGACCTCGACGGTGTCATCGACGATGATGATGATTGTGTTAGCACATACGGCACATCGACGGTTGATAGAGCGGGCTGTCCTGATAGTGACGGAGACGGTTACTCGAATCCAGATGGTGTTTGGCTTGTTGCTAACGGTGCTGATGCATTCCCCTCAGAAAGCACACAATGGGCTGACCAAGATTTCGACGGATACGGAGACAACGCCGTAGGGTTCCAAGCAGATGCTTGTGTTACAACTCTCGGGAACTCAAGTCTCGACCGATTCGGATGCTTAGATAATGACGGTGATGGATATTCCAACAACGATGGTGTTTGGCTTGTTTCGAATGGTGCAGACGCTTGTAATACTGTGAAGGCTTTCTCCTCACGTGATAGAAACGGTTGTCCTGATGAAGATGGGGATGGTTCTTCTGACCCGGACCCGACCGGTATCAACGGTTCAGTTTGGACTGTTGCCAACGGAGCTGACGCATTCTTGGGTGATTCAACCCAATGGGCAGATACGGATGGCGACGGATATGGGGATGAACCAATGCCTGCAACGGAAGGAGATTCTTGTGTTGCTTCAGCAGGTACGTCCTTCGAAGATCGGTTTGGATGTCTTGATTCAGATAGTGATGGATATTCAGATGCCGATATGACATGGACCACTGCAGAAGGTGCTGATGCATTCCCATCTGAACCAAGCCAATGGGCTGACCAAGATGGAGATGGATACGGAGACAACTCTACAGGGGCAAACGCTGACAATTGTCCAACAACCTTTGGAACTTCAACTGAATTAGGAAATCTTGGTTGTTCTGACCTTGACAATGATGGCTTTGCTGATGGCGATGATGCATTCCCCAATGATTCCACACAATGGATGGATTCTGATGGCGATGGATTTGGTGACGAACCTACAGGGACCAATCCAGACCAATGCCCGACTGTTTCAGGAACCTCTGTAACAGACCGCTTTGGATGTCCTGATTCGGATAATGACGGTACCTCTGATGAAGACCTTGCAGGTACAAATGGCCCAATATGGACCATAGCAGATGGTGCTGATATTCTTCCAAACGATGCTTCACAGCAAGCAGATACAGATCTTGATGGATTTGGAGATAATCCTTCAGGTACGAACGGAGATGCTTGCCCTGGTGTCCCGGGCACGTCGACAGCAGATAGGAATGGTTGCCTCGATACAGATGGTGACGGTTATTCAGACGCCGATGCAACATGGACTATTGCCCAAGGTGCTGATGCATTTCCAAATGATGCCACTCAATCCGCTGATTCCGATAACGATGGATTTGGAGATGATGTGACTGGTTTGAATCCTGATGACTGTCCAATGCAAAGCGGTAATTCAACCGTTGATCGAATCGGATGCCCAGACCAAGATGGAGATGGAATCTCTGACGCTGATGGACTATGGAATGTTTCTCAAGGCGCAGACGCCTTCCGTTATGACAAAACTCAATCGTCCGACCAGGATGGAGACGGATTTGG
>QQSG01000001.1:14648-18341 GCA_003602665.1 Candidatus Poseidoniales archaeon | reverse complement strand
AAGATGGTTGGGCTGATATTCAGGACAAACAACCCGATGATCCGACTCAATGGTCTGACGTTGATGGTGATGGATACGGAGATAATCTCGGAGGAACCACTCCAGATGCATGCCCTGGAACTAACGGAAACTCAACGCAAGGAAATCGATACGGTTGTGTTGATTCTGATGGTGATGGCTGGGATGATACAATCGATGAATTGCCTGCTCTCAAATACCAATGGCTCGACCAAGATGCCGATGGATTTGGAGACAATGCTACTGGTCCTCAACCCGATGCTTGCCCTGGTGTCTCAGGCACATCAACCATCGACCGCTTCGGTTGCATTGATACAGATGGGGATGGAATCTCTGATGATAATGATGCATTCCCAGCAGACGCAGGCCGATCTTCAGATGTTGATGGCGATGGCTATGATGACCTCGAAGATGGTTGCATGTTGATTGCTGGAAACTCCACTTTCGATCGTTTTGGTTGCCTTGATTCTGATGGTGATGGCTATTCTGACGGCGATGCTCAGTGGAATACATCAAGCGGTTCAGATGCTTTCCCATTCGAGCCAACCCAAAATGCTGACCAAGATGAGGACGGATTTGGTGACAATCCTACTGGATTCGAAGCAGATGATTGCCCAGTAACACAGGGCACCTCATTCAGAGATTCATTTGGTTGTGCTGATGAAGATAATGATGGTATGTCTGATGTAAACGATGATTTCCTTGGTGAATCGACACAATGGACTGATTCCGATTCAGATGGATTTGGTGATGAAGTGAACGGAACGCAAGGCGATTTCTGTCCTTTGGAATCAGGTACCTCGACCAATGATGTCTTTGGTTGCCTAGACTCGGATTCAGATGGTTACTCGGATATTAACGACGTCTGGCCTAATGATGCAACGCAATGGTATGATGACGATATGGATGGATTTGGTGATGAAAACTCAGGCACCGCTCCCGACCAATGTCCTGATGAATACGGCACAGCTTCTCTCGGAACCTTACAAGGATGTCCAGATACTGATGGGGATGGCTATGCAGACGCAGAAGATGCATTCCCGTTACAGGATTCACAATACCTAGACTCAGATGGAGACGGATGGGGAGATAACGAGACCTCAGGCGCCCACAAACCTGATCATTGGCCAAATGATCCAAGTCGAAATGCTGGAGAGGCTACACTGGAATGTGCACCGGACCGAATAACAATCGATTCAGTCACAGGTTCTAATTTCGTATTTACCTGCACAGTTACCACCTCAATGAGTGACGGATTTACCGCCCGAATTGATTGGCAATCATCGACTAGTGTGAATGCGGAAACAAGTTCTCAATTGATGATTTTTAACGCTGATTCAGATTCGTTCCAACAGAAAATATTCACTGGCCAGGCTCTTTCTGAAGGAACATTCGATCTTGTCCTTACCGTTACAGAACCTGGTGCAGAGGTTCCAATGGATACAGTATCAATCCGATTGAACGTGTACAACAGTTCAGTTTCATCTGATATCGAAGATGAATTCGGATGGGATACTATTCTTGATTCTACGCTCTTCCAAGTCTCCGCAGCGATGATTGTGTTTGTGTTCCTGTTTGGAATGCTTATGATTCGCGGTAAAGCTCGACAAGTAAAGGATGACGAACAACGGAAAACACAAGCGGCTCAAGTGTTGTACAACCGTATGATGTCAGACCAAGATGTTGTTCAACAAAGAAGAATCGAATTAGGCTATGATGCAACTCCACTTCCGCCTAAACTGAAGTGAACCGATTTGACCGATGCGCTCAAAGAGGAGAGATTGTTCGCAAGGATTACCACAGTGCGGATATGGTGAAGTGGTTATCATCTGAGGTTTCCAACCTTATGTCGTGGGTTCGACTCCCGCTATCCGCACCTCAATTGACAAAGCCTATGAGTGAATTGCGAACAGCGTTGACCATGCAGACGCTGAAAGCCTCCAAAGGCCTCTTTCTTGTCTTACTCATGCTTCTTGCTTCTTTGTCAGGATGTTTTGGTGAAGAAGGCGCTGAAGAGCAACCAAATGTTTCGTCTATTTTCCAAATCGATTTCACGCCTCCAGAGGATGTAACACTCAGAACTGGAGAATGGCATGAATTCATTCTCGAAGGAAATGGGCGTTCACTTTCTGTTCCTACTGGAGTCATGCTCTTCGTTAACAACACCATCCTTCCTAATGGATACGTGACTGTAAACGGCGATCAAATCAATGGAAAGTTCCTTCTCACGCCTTACGTCGAAGAGGCCACGCTCACTATCGTACATCCAGATGGCACTGGTGAAGCATTGGAGATGCCGATTACCAACGGAACACCAATCGTGAACGGTGAGGAATGGCTCGATAAAATGGAATTTATCACAAGTGTTTGTACTGACTCAACGGAATGTGGAGGATACATCAATCGCTGGATGGGAACTCCAAATCCTGCATTCGAACGTGCTGCTTCTTTCTTCCAAGGTCACTTTGAAGGACTTGGGTACGAAACTCACATCCTTCGTGTAACAGACCACGGAAATCCAACCGAACCTGAGAGTTTGAACGTTATTGCATGGAAGGAAGGTCGTGATGATTCTTGTGTTCAAGGTATGGGAGCACACATGGATATTGCACCACCAGGTGGCCCTCCTGGCGGTGGCACCTATGAAGGAGCATACGACAACACTGGAGGAACTGTTAGTATGATGCTCTTCGCTAAAGCATTCGTTGAAATCGAAGTTCAATGCGATACGTTCCTAGCTCTTTGGTCTTCAGAAGAAGAAGGTCTACGTGGATCAAGTTCCTTTGCCAACAACGATTGTGATTACTGCTTACCCGACGATAAGGAACTCCGTTTCTACATCAATATGGATATGATGGGAATCTCCTATCCTGCAATAAAGCCAACTGGAGAACCGTATCCATACCATGCTTGGTCTGGGCCGGACATTGACCCAGAAGTCCAAGATGTTGAGATTACCACGATTCTAGACCATGTTCACAGAGATATCCTCGGAGCGCCGATGGACATGAGAATCGAAGGCACCTATGGAGCCGGTTGTGACCAACACTGGCCAGAACATGAAGACCTTGTCATGGATGTCCATGAAGATACATTTGGACGTTCTGACCACGTTACTTTCAGAGACCTTGGAGCACAGACAATCTTCCACTTAGGTGCATATGATTCGGATTACAGCGCATATCACTCACCAGATGATACACTTGACAACATGATTGAAGTCGTTGGTGGAGAAGACGAACTCAAGAAGAGTATGGAATTCGTGATGTGGGCTGCTATGCTTGAGTTTATGATTGCAGATCAAACACCTGAAGTTCGTAACGTCAATGCTTGATTTCTAGAACGACGTTTTTTGAACCCAAGGTCGTTCCAACAGATATGGAGGATGAAGTGGAAGAGACGCTTACCCTCTATCAGAGAGTTTTGCAATCTCCATTCCTTCATCCATTTGCACTTTTCCTTGGTGCAGTTATCGCCTTATCGGAATCGATTTACTTGCTTCTTCTTGGAGAACCGATTCAAAATGCGATTTGGCCACAGGCAATACGAACACTCGCTTGGAGTTTCTTTCTACGCCAACACATCACCACAATTGCGATATTGTCAGCACTTACCCTTGCCGCAAGCATATGGATTGCTCTTCGAAAACAGAAAGGTACTGATTTACATCCTCTT
>QQSG01000001.1:8363-14463 GCA_003602665.1 Candidatus Poseidoniales archaeon | reverse complement strand
AACCGAGAATACCTACACAATCCTTCATTTGTGTACAATCTTCTTTGCTGCATGGCTTGTCATGCCAGGAATACCTGCTCTGATTGGTATAGCTCCTTCTCCACCGGAAGCTCCAACAATGGGCTATGGAGCACAAGCCGGACCATTTGATTCGGTTCGCCTTCAATACCTCTATCCTATTCCAGAACTTGTTTCTGAGATCCAAGGACCAACAGAAGAAGATATTGATTTCTCGGTTTATCTTCATCTACCCCAACTCCCTGATGACCCTGGTATCGAAGGTGTACCACTAGCAATTCTTCTCCATGCCTTCAAGAACCCATCTATCGATTCTTACACAGATTGGATAGATCACTTAGTAGGAAAAGGCATGGCTGTAGCCTATATCCAATATCCAACTGATGTTCGTCCTGATGAGGCTGAAACGTTTACACTCGTAAAGGAAGATGGAATGTCAAATTGGCCGCATCATGTACCGAGAATGCATGCCCTTCAGTCCGCTATGGATTTACTTCAGGAACGAATAGATGATACAACAAGGGACGAGGTTGTCAATCAAACATTAGGGGACATGAAGATTCTCCCACAGCATTTGTGGATAGGTGGCCACAGCTTAGGAGGTGCATATTCTCTACAGGTATTGCAGATGGCACAGAATAAGCAATGGGGTAATCAAACGCTCGTAGTTGACACGGAAATGGCAGCAGCAAGACCTGTACAAGAGGAATGGTTGCCTAACTTCACAACCTTACCAGAGAATACTCTTGTTCATCTTGTCATAAGCGAAGATGATATGACAGTTAGTAAATGTGAAAGTGCGCACCACATCGATTTGTTCGATTCAGTGGATGATAATCATACATTACTCATCTACATACCGAGTGATCGATATGGATTCCCTCGCTTGGTTGCAACACATTATCTTCCTGCAAATGAAGCCCACGATACTCTTGCTGATTGGGCGATGTATCGTAGAATTGATGCACAAGCGGATTGGGTTGTTGCCCATAGCCGAGGAGATCTAAACACTGCAGATTTCGCCTATGCAAATCTTGTCAATACTCCTTTGCTTTCCGACATGGGGAAATGGTCTGACGGAACGCCAGTTTTACCACTCCAAATCTATTCAAACCCCTCAGAAAGTGCTCTTTTTGCTTCATGTTTCTGAACAATTCTTTAACGGTAAGAAGAGAAGTGGAACCGCATGGAAGAGACGGAGAGTGACTCGAAGTCTCTCGTTAAGTTGATTTCCACATCGACAATAATCGCTTCGATGTGTTGTCTTCCAAGCGTCATATTGGTCATGTTTGGCTTAGCAAGCGTTAGCAGCGCAGCCGCACTTTCGGATACACTGTATTGGGGTACTGGAAGTTACTGGTGGTTTAGACCCACAATGCTGGGATTAGCAAGTCTATTCGTCATCATTGGTCTTGTAATGTTTTTTAGAAACCGTGGGATTTGCACACTCGATGATGTAAAACGACAGAGGCGAAAGGTTGTCAACACATCGCTTCTTGTTATTGGTATTGCGTATCTCATGTACTTGTTGTTCAATTATGTTATTCTGACAGAAATAGGCATCCTTCTCGGACTCGAATGGGAATCAAGTCGAGTATGGAATAAGTGATTCAAGTATTATTGCGGGTTGTGGAACAACCTACACCCCAAGATGCTCCAGAATCCATTGCATCCCTTGTCGCTTGAAGAAGATCCTCTTCTGAAGATCGAATTGGCGCCATATCTTTGCCATAAGCGAGCATAATTTTATGCGTCTTATGAGTGTAATTTTTCAATTGAATTTTTGAATTTCCAATTGACATTTTACTTTCTAAACCTTCAATTGGAATTTCGATTTCTCTCGGATTGAAATGCATCCCCATTCGCAGCGCTTTCTGGATTGCTTCCTTACCGGTCCATGCCAACAATGGATCGAGTTCACCCTCATTTAATCGTGCTAATTCTTTCCCTTTCGCCATCATATCAAATACTGCTGGTTTGGGAGGGCGATTCAATGGTTCAGCATCAAGTCCAATTGTCCATCCTTCATCGATAAGAGCAACACATGCCAGCCCATCACTATGCGAGATGGAAATACTTGGTAGAGAATATTGAATCCACATACCGTGTATTACCTTGAGATATGGTGCCCTTTCTTCTGTCCTTGAAATCATAACTGCTGAGAGATCCTTTAGCCCCCATTCGCCTAATGCTTGCTCCAGCAACCATCGAGCACTAAGATGCTCATCTCTTCGTTTATCAGTCTTGAAGGTGCGAATTTCATCCCAATCAATCAATGTAAGAGTTGATGGATCAATCGAACGAATTCGACAGGTTGCGACCATCAAGCGAGCATCTTCTTCCAGTTCGATGAACTCGAATTTGGCGTCCACGGCATCACCCTCAGCGGTCGAGAGTGAATTTCTGATCCTCAGGAACGGGAGCCATTGCTTTCAAACGAAGCCCCTTCAAGGCAACGACAGGAGCATCGTCATCACCAATGATCAATACATCATGAACAGTAACTCCCGCATCTTCAACATGCGTACGGACAGAACGTAATCGCAACTTTTCATCTTTCTCGGGAACACGCAGCATAGTTGACCAATCGATTCCAACTGGTAAACTGCTGAATCCTTCTGATTCCATTGCTACAAGTCCGGCGTTCTGGAAACCAGCTTCAATCAGCATTGGCAATGCTTCCAGAAGAACATCTTCTCCTTCCCGCTCCAATGCGAATTGATCTGTTGCTGGAAGTTGATGGCGCATCAATGCAATCCCATCGACTCCTGGCTCGTTTGAATCACCTACTCCACGCAAAACACCGCCGTGTGATTGGAAGCGAGGCCCATGGAAATATCTCAGATAAATGAATGAGGCATGATGTTCAAGTCGTCCTTGAGGAGGTATTCCTATCGAAGGGAGTTCAGCGATTTCAGTTTGTAAAAATCCACTCAAATCCTCCGATTTCATAACAAGGCGAACTGTTGCTTGATGATGTTCACGCTCACCAAAGACTACGCCGTCTGAATTGGTTAAATCCGATACAAGTTTACACGAGACCCAAGTTACATTTCCTTCCGAACGAGCGACTTCAGTAAGAACTCGGACAATCATTGAATTCTTCATTACCTTAACAGGTAGGCCGAACTTAACGCCCTCGAAACCAGCAAGACATGTATGTGGACATAGGAGTAATGCATTCTCAGCAAACATTTCCAATGCCATAACACCAGGATGGTAAGGAACACCGTCGATGGCGTGATCTGATAGGAACGGATGGTCTGCAACAGAAAGCGTACTTTGCGTCATCATTGATTTCTCTTCATCAACAGATAGAACTTTGTCTATGAAAGGGAACCGAGAGGGATCTGCAATCAGAGAAGCCATGTCCCCAGATAACATCAATGGGGCTTCTCTAAATGAATCAAATCGATCCATTAGTCCAAGTGATCCGCAGGCAATGACACGACGTTTTCCGCCACGTAGTGCTTCACCTACGAAAATTTCGACACCGATTCCAACAGGAAGTGTTTCGATTCCAGCTTCTTCAAAGACCGCTTCAATAGAACCACGTGTTGCCATTCCAACATCTCTCCAACCGGTCCAGCCTATTGCAACTGCACGACAGTCTCCTTTAGCAGTAAGTCGAGCCATCTCAGCATCAAGTATTGAGTTTGCAGCAGCATAGTCAGTCTGACCACCGTTACCAAATCGTCCAGCAACAGAAGTGAAACAACTTGCGAATCTTAACGTTCCATTCGAGGATGTAACAGCACCCATTAATGCAGCCCAGCCATCAATTTTAACTCGGACTACATTGTCAAACGTTTCCCAGGTTTTATCGCCTACAAGTTTGGAATCTTCTAGTCCAGCACCGTGTATAAGACCGGTGATTGGCTGAGATAGTGAAGCCCCAAGCGTCCGTAATCCATCTATGTCTGTAACGTCAATCGAATGATAGAATGCTCTGTTTCCAGTCGCCTCTATTTCTGAAAGTGTTTGATAGACATCTCTACTGCGAGTGAATTTCTGCCATGCACGATTCCATTCCACCATCGTAACCTTTCCAGATTCGGATGCGTCAATCAACCGCTGGCGTAGCGCCATCTTTTCATTGGTCAGTTTTTCTTCCGACCAATCCAACCATTCTGAAGTTTGTTCGATAAGAACAGATCGGCCAAGAAGGTGGAATGTTGCACCTACCTGTTCACTTGCCTTAGCAACACCAATCATACATGCAGCAGTTACGCCGGAACCGCCACCTGAGACGAGCCATACGTCGTCGGATTGCAATGGTTCGACTTCACCAACTACATCTTCTGCAAAGGCTGCTAAAATCCAACGGCGTTGATCTCTGTCAAGACCAATTTCTACATCTCCTCCACAATTGAATAGTTCGTTCTCAATGAGTTCAGCTGCAAATTCTGCATCGAAAATCAATTCTGGATGAACATCGAGAGCTCTTGAGCGAAGTTGTGGTCGTTCGAAAGAATAGGATTTCGTAACGCCTGAAGCAGCGCACTGAATCGAATTGAAACGCTCGCCAAGAGTCCCGTGTCGTCCATCCATCGCCGTAACACTGGCAATCAAACCGCTGTTGAGATTTGCGAATTTAGAATCCAATCCTTTGAGTAAACCAAACCAACCATGGGCAGAAAGGGTTACTTGCGACGATGGCGTAACATCTTCAGCCCATTGAGCAGAAGCTAATTTCATTGGTGCAAGATGAATCACTCCAGCGATCTGCACATCGGATAAAGCAGAAGTTATCGATTCGAGATGTTGGCTGTTTCCAGGATCACCTCGGTGTACTGTGCGGCCCTGTTCAGTTTGAATTGATACATCGCGGATGCCTGCTTCAAATCCAACACGGATTGTCGATAAACCTCGATTTTCCAAGCGGGAACAAAGTGCTTCTGCAATTCCCCATCCATCATCAGTAATCACGACTGTTCCTTCAAGGGAAAGACTGTCAACGATTGTTTCAGCCTCTTCAACTTCAACCTGCCAGCGGCGAGAACCTGTCACTTCGGAAATTGGGGGCGCTGCAATTGGCGTTTGTGTTGACGTAGCCGCCATCTGCGCGGCTGATTGTGCTTCAGGTTGCCCGCCCTTCATTTTCACAATGTATCCTACGAAGTGATTCAGCGTCGGGTGGTCCGAAAGTAAGAAGTCCTCATCTACAGGGAGTGAGAATATTTCCCGAACATCAACCATAATCTCAGCTTGCTTAACTGTATCAATACCGAGTTCACCTTCTAAGTCCTGATCCATTTCTATGAAATCAGCAGGATAGCCCGTATGCTTCACAACGACTTCAATTAAGGATGATTCAATATTTGCATCATGAACGACCGGTGGTGGCGATGAAGTAGGAGCAGGCACTTCTGAAACAGTTGGTACTGCTTCGGGAACTACTTGTGGAGGTGCTGATGCAATCGGAGCACTTCCTTTCATCTTCAAAATGTAGCCAATCATATGATTCAATGTTGGATGATCTGAAAGGAGGAAGTCTTCATCAACTGGTAATTCAAACAAGGTTCTGATATCGACCATAATCTCGGCTTGCTTAACCGTATCAATGCCGAGTTCACCTTCTAAATCCTGATCTAATTCAATGAAATCAGCAGGATAGCCGGTATGCTTAACGACAACATCAATCACTTGTTGCGTCATTTCTGAGTCACTTGTTGTTGACACCTCAGTGGCAACTACTGGTTTGGCAACAGGCTCAGGTATTGGCTCTGGTACAGGTTCGGGCATCCTTTGTTCAGGAACAGCAACTGGTGCTTCACCGCCTTGCATTTTCTGGATGTAGCCAATCATGTGATTCAGTGTAGGGTGGTCCGAAAGAACAAATGTTTCATCGACTGGAAGAGAGAAATGTTGTCGGATATCGACCATGATTTCTGCTTGTTTGACAGTATCAATACCAAGTTCTCCTTCAAGATCTTGGTCAAGTTCAACAAAGTCTGCAGGATAACCAGTGTGTTTCACAACAACATCAATCACAGTTTGCACCATATCTCCACTTGCTGCTGGAGCAGGGGTGCTTACTGCAGTTGGGGCAGGGGCTGGTGTTGGTTCTACAACAGGCGCA
>QQSG01000001.1:4587-8261 GCA_003602665.1 Candidatus Poseidoniales archaeon | reverse complement strand
TGAAGATTGTTATCTCCATCAACATATGCAACCAACTTATTATCGAGAACACGCAATTGAATATCGTCATTCTCTGCAAGGTTACGGCACCATGTAAGCAGGCGCTTTCCATCAATTCGTTCTCCGACAATAGGCCACGATCGGACCATAGAAAGCCCAATCTGAGAACCGAATCCTGCTGCGAAGCGCATACCATATTTCAATTCGGGATAATCGCCTCCCGTTGAAAGATTGAGATTTCCAAGTTCTTCATCGAGAACTTTGTGATTAGCAATAGGTGGAATTCTCTTATTCAACAGTCCATAAAACATACTTGCATCTTCAATTCCTACACCCATAGGGTGCCCAGTGAATCCTTTTGTATTGGCAATGACCATTTCATCAGTGCTATCTCCGAATGTCTTTCGAAGGGCTCGAACTTCACTTTGGGCACTGCCTCCACGAGCAGGTGTGTACGTTTCATGTGAATAGAAGACCAATTCCTTTGCCATTTGGTGACGGTTTAGGCCCCACCTCTGTTCCATTTCTTCAACAAAGGAATCGACTGTTTCTGCAACGTGTTCAACATCAAGACGTGTTCCATGATATGCGGAGTTCGCTGTTTTAGCACCAAGTAATTCAGCAATTGGTTGAACGCCCCGTTGTTCTGCTTCACTCTTTCTTTCAACAACGAATGCTGCTGCTCCCATACCGAGAACGAGCCCGTTACGACGCTTGTCAAATGGCAATGCTGCTTCTTCAACGACGTTACTGGTTGATGCTGCCCCAGAGGCTGCAAATCCACTTCCAATCCATTCCCACAACTCGTCGCCTGTAACATCATCAGCAGAGAGGATGACAACTCGATCGACACGATCGTTTGCGAGCCAGTCTTCTGCGATTTGGAAAGCACCAGTTGCTGATGCACATGCCAGGTTTATTGTGGTCGTAGGACCACGAATACCCGTGTATTGAGCGAATTGGGAATGGCCCATGGTCAAAATTTGGAAGAGATATCTGCGATCGAACTTTCCTTCACCATCATCACCATCAGATTTTGCATGTTTCATAGCCATCTGCATTCCAGAGAAACACGATGCAAAGACAATTCCAGTTCGGTCTCTATGGACAGAAGGCACTTGCCAATTTCGTATTAATCGCAGGCCACCTTTACCAATTTGTTCTTCAGGAGTAAGTGGAATTCCTGCATCACGTAGTGCGAGGAGCCCAGCACCCATTGCAAGTTGGGTTGTAATATCCCAGGCCATCACCAGTTTTGGATCGACACCGAATTCTTCTGCCAAGTCGAAGGCTGCTTTGACACCTGCAAGTTGAGGAATGTCTCCAAACACCTTGGCTTGTTCCATGTTTACAGAACCATCACGGCCTTTGATTAACCGTGTAATGTTCTTATCGAGGAGACGTTGTTTGTACTCATCAGTTACTTCTTGGATACACGTTTCACCACGAACTAAGCGCTCGAAAACGTCCTCATCGAAGACCTTCTCGCCACCAGGTAAGCCAAGTGAGATTCCAGAAACAACATACGGATCAGAACGTCGTTGCATCAAAGGATCATGAACGGCTACTGATTGTACTTGACCACTATTTTGGGATGTGGCGAGATGGACTCGAGGAGCCCAGTCACGCGGGGTTTCGCGAACCCAACGTTCCAAGTCAGCAACTGTTTCAGCACTTGAAACATCAACTTCCGAATCTGTTTGTGCTTCATTTCGTATTCCGGCGATAATTGTTTGAAGAGAAGATTCAGACAAACCAAGTCCAGAACGAAGGTTCACCATCCCTTGACAAAACATCGCTGGGTAACCACAGTGGGCTGCAATCCGATCACCGATGTAATCTGCAACTGTTGTCTCTTTGACAACTTGTACTGTTGTAGAAACAGGAGCTGATACTGGTGGTGCAGCACCACCTTTCGAAGGAAGAGGACGTGCACGAACTCGAAGTTCTTCTTGGTTAGAACGAACTGGAAGTTCAACAGCAGAGTGCGCTTCAATAGGTCCTGCTCGGAATGCCTCTGAAAAGACTTCTGAATTCGGATCAACTCTCAGAGGAGGTCGCCCTGCAACAGCCAGAGCGCCGATTGCAGTGAGGAAAGAGGCAATCCCTCCTTGCTTCGGGTGATTGGTCATGATTGCAAGGTGCTCTTTTTCCTCAAGAATTTGAGATGCAAACATCGTTAGTGCTCTCTTCGGCCCAACTTCAACAAAGATTCGAGCTCCAGCGGCATACATCGTTTGGATTTGACTTGTCCATTCAACCGAGGATGCCATTTGTGGAGCGAGTTTTGCCAAAATACCTTCCTTGGCATCAGGGCCTTCATTTGGGTAAAACATTCCATCCACATTTGCAGTGATTGGGATGTTCGGCCAATTAATTTCTAGCGATGATAAAAATCTACGAAGAGGCTCATTTGCTGGAGCAACTATGCTCGAGTGGAAAGCGTGACTGGTTGCTAACGGGACGCAATTGAATCCTTCTTCTTCGAATATCTTCATGACATTTTGAACTGCATCAGTAGCACCTGCAATGACAGTCATCTTTGGGGAATTTTTGTTGGCTGCAATAACATAGCCTTCAGAAGAGGACAGAATACGTTCTACATCTTCGTACGGAGCAGTAACACTTGCCATCAACCCCTTGTCGTCGATTTCAACAGAACCCATCTCTGTACCACGGGCAGCAGCAGCGCGTAGAGCCCCATCCATGTTGAGAATGCCAGACGCCATTAGAGCAGCATATTCTCCAAGAGAATGTCCAGCGACCATATCTGGATGGTGACCATATGCATTTAGAGCATGTTCAATAGCTAAATCTGCAGTCAGCATTGCTGGTTGTGTGTATTCAGTTTGCTTGAGTTTATGCTCAGCAGCAATCCGTTCTTC
Organism: Candidatus Poseidoniales archaeon; assembly: GCA_003602665.1. Taxonomy (GTDB): domain Archaea; phylum Thermoplasmatota; class Poseidoniia; order Poseidoniales; family Poseidoniaceae; genus MGIIa-L2. The sequence continues at coordinate 5,376 of QQSG01000001.1, read as the reverse complement.
TTTGTCGAGTCCTTCTCTTAGGACAAACGATGACAGCGTTTCACCATCGAGTACCTCGACCATTGTTGAATCAGCTGCTTTCCATACATTTTGTACAGGACCGTAGCGGTGGAAGAGGTCCGTTGTCATTCCAACATATTGTGAACCTTGACCAGGATACATGTGAGCGATTTTTACTCCATCTGGAAGACTTGCATCATCACTCACAAGAATGCCTTGTGCTTGCAAAAAGCCCCATTTGGCCTTATCAGAAAGTGAACTGAGAGCGAGTGTTTTTCTCTTTTCAAACTCAGCCCAGGATGTCGCAATAAGTGCCATACGGCATGCGGCCTTTGTTTGGAAGTTTGAACTCGCATCTTGCAAAGCCATTGAAAGACGAAGGCCTCGAGGATCTGAGTCGAAGAGAGGTCCTTCAAAATGAAGTTTAGAAAGAGATGTAGTGAGTTCCTCAATAGAATTTCCAGAAAGGAGAAGTACGCCTCCTTCAATCGATTTCATGGCTTCATGAGTTAACGTAGGGTTAGCGCTTGCATCAAGAATCGATGGGGCTGAAACAGAGGATGTGCGGGAATACGAATTCCAACGAGCATCCCAATCCTGAGCCATCTCATGATGGTATGACGGATCATACCCCTCCAATGCAATGTGGAAGTTTGTTCCTCCGAATCCAAACGCAGAGACACCTGCTCTCCGAGGATGATCACTTGGAACTGGCCACTCTCTCGCTTGCGTTGGAACAAAGAAAGGTATGTTAGGCCAATCAACGGTTGGATTGGGTGTTTCAAAGCC
>QQSG01000001.1:0-4322 GCA_003602665.1 Candidatus Poseidoniales archaeon | reverse complement strand
ATTTGGCCTCGTTGGCTTGGAGCAGTAATTCCCTTGCCTCTACCATCTGATGAGCCGCCAACGCCCCGAATAACTGCATGAATAACGTCATCATCTGAAATTGCATCTGATAAACGCTTGAGCACCATGACTCCAGCCCCTTCTCCCATTACGAATCCATTCGCACGAGCATCAAAGGGTGTAGAGTGGGTCGGTGAAAGTGCACCAATTGCACTGAATTTAGCATAGGTTGCAGGATCCATTGTTCGATCAGTCGCACCTGCGAGCATGACATCTGCTTGTCTTGTTTGTAATAATCGACAAGCATCCATGACAGCAGCCATGGAAGATGCACAAGCCGCATCCATTGCGTGATTGGGGCCCTGAAGGTCAAGAAGATTAGCGACTCTTCCAGAGACCACGTTTGCAAGTTCACCAGGCATTGTATCTTCATCGACTTTGGGAGACTGTTCGTTTACGTCTTCCATAAACGATTCTTTTGCAGATGCTGGCATACCATGTTGCTTAGCTAATTCAGCGGTGTGATTTGACCAAACGCGGATGTTAGAGAGATTTCTGTTTTCACCACCAAGAGCATTTGCAAAAACAACACCTGCTCTTTCCCTTGGGAATTCCTTTTCGCCATCTCCATACCCTGCTTGTTCTATTGCTTTAGCTGAAACGGAAACCGCCCATAATTGGCACGGGTCTATCTGAGGAAGTGTACCGGGGGGTTGTCTCCATCTTCTCCAATCAAACTCATATCCCTCTACAAATGCTCCTATCTTCGAATAGGTGAATCCATGTTTGATGTCGCCCGGTTTCCCTTCTGTCCAGAAATGATCGACTGGGCCCGGCCAACGGCCTTCCTTTACTTCACGAATACTTACGTGTGAATCGATAATATTCTGCCAGAAAGTATCGAGGTCAGGAGCATCTGGCATCATCGCAGCAACACCAATAACTGCAATCGGCTCAAAGGGACCTTGTTCAAGTCCTTCGCAGGGTTTTCCGTCATCGGTTGTGATGGTCATCTTGTTCACCTCATACGTCCATGATACTCTGAGGCACCATGGTGATTGAATAGCCTGCATCAACGTGGATACATTGCCCGGTTACACCGGCGGAAAGAGCACTTGCAAGCCAAAGAGTCGTTCCTGCAACATCGGATTGGCTAACGTTTCGTCGTAGAGGAGCATTGGCCTCTACGTGATCGAGAATTTTATCGAATCCAGGAATTCCTGATGCTGCGATTGTTCGTATTGGTCCTGAAGAGATGCTGTTGACACGATGCCCATGCGGGCCAAGATGGCAAGCGAGTTCTCTTGTCCAGCATTCTAGCGCTGCCTTAGCCATCGACATGATCCCATAGGATGGGACAAAGCGTGTCGATGCTGCATAAGTCAGAGTGATGGTTGAAGACCCTTCGCTAAGGTAAGGCATAGCGAATTTCAAACATCGTTGCAACGAGTTCGCAGAAATCGTCATTGCAGTGTTGATATCTGCATCCTCAACAAAGAGAATGGGTCTATCGAAACAACTTCTTGGAGCAAAACCAATAGCATGAACAAGGATGTCGATCTTTCTTCCCGGATGTTCTTTTGAAAAGGCTTCGAAGAACTCTCCAGTTGTTTCATCTTGTGCGACATCAAGTGGATAGAATCCTTTGATTGCAGGTAGTTTGTCTTTGAGTTGAAACACCCGAGACATGAAGCGTTTCTGGAAGCCCAGAAACAGGTCAACTCCCGCCTCTGCAAGTTGTTGACAGATTGCCCAAGCAATCGAATCTTCACTCGCAACTCCAAATACTACGGCTGTTTTCCCCTTTAGACCTAGCATCCGCATCTCACCAATCGCAGGTGTTACCCAGCACACCACGTCTTTGAGTATTCCCCTTCTTTTGGCTCAAATATTGGCCTTACTCGACCTAGAGGAAAAAGGCGACGTCGTTACAAATCATCAAACATAGCATCGAGGTCATCTGATTCAAAATCTTCATCCTCTTCAAAATCGAATTCTAAATCAAATTCATCATCAATTTCGATTGCTTCTTCTTCTGGTTCTTCATCTACTGCGACATTACGTGAAGCATTTCGTTTTGAGATGCGAGAGATGATAACAAGGAGGAAGATGACGAAAAGTACGCCTCCTCCAATGGCTCCATACATAGCCAAATCATCTGTGTTCTCAAGAGAAAGGCCCCCGAGCCCTGAAGATTCATCTTCTGCTGCTACGATGAGGTCAAAACGTACTGTATCTGATACGGAGTTATCATTGTCACTTGTAGCGACGATTACAATTTCCGAGCGGATTTCTTCTGCTGCATCGCTTGGTGCCCGTACGATTAATTCAAATTGAGAGGAGATGCCATCCATCTGAACATTTTCTGCAAAAGAGGTCCCTGCGATAAAGACAAAGCCAAGCATTTCAAGTTGGTTTGAATTCGTTACCTCGATTTTGATACGATCATCCGCATTCCCGTCGTTTTCTACTTGAAATGTAATTGAAAGCTCTTCACTCGTCACCATATTCCTGGAAGATGTATCAGGAATATCGAGTGTGAGCATGCCGAACTTTGCGATTGAGAAATCGCCTGTGTGATTGGCAGTATTTGACAGAGGAGTCCCTTCAACTGGAATTGGCCCCCAAGCAGTCACTGTCGCTGAAATAGTGAACTCATAAGCAATTGTGGCATCAAGTCGTGATTCACCACTAAATGTAACTGTAAAATCAGCTTCTTCACCAGACTCTAGAGTGAAGGAATCTTCGGAGAGGCTGATGTCAACAAAGATTCCGTCCCATTCTTCTGTGATCTCGATGGATTCGGCAAGAATGGTCCCGTCATTGGTGACGGTGCAGATGAGTTCAACATCGGAATAATCATTTGGAGCAACATTCATGACTGGATCGTCTCCACAGTCCAAAGAAATCGAACCTATTCCTCCTTGTGCAGATGCAAATGGCATCAACAAAGGGATGAGAAGAACCAGAACAACTGCTGATCGGAGATGACCATGTCCTTCTGCCATACATCTTCGTATCCGAACCCTATGATGAATGTGATGGCGATATGGGAGGGAAAAGAATCAATCTTCATTGATTCCATAAATTGCGTTAGGAACATCAACATGGCAGCGCCATAATGTCTCTTCATCCATTCCTGCCTCGAGAAGTTGTTGTGTTCTTTTCGGCACAGTTTTCGGGCCTAAAACGGCACCAGGTCTACGTGGATCATCCATGTAATCCGTCTCAAGCATGAAGCCTGTTTTGTTTTGCTCATAGGTTTCCATCAATGGTTGAAGCGCTCCTTTTCCAACAAGAACACTTGAGGTCAACCCTCGAGTTATTGCTTCATCTATTTGAGGAGGCGAATAATGACGTACAAGTTTGTGTTTAGAAAAATTGGCTTTTTCAGCCATCTCTGACAGATCTCGATATGTAGAATCTAATTCACCTTCCACATGAAGTTGAAGAGCAATATTTTCTTTGGCAGCCATAGCCATTGTTTCTTGTAATAGCATATTTGAAAGATTCCAAATTTCATCAGATACTGGCCAATGAGGCCTTCCTACTTCTCCGATTGCATGGGCTTTTCCTTCATTGACAAACTCGAGTGCTGCATCAATACTATCGCGATAATTTTCGCAGGCACGTTCAGCTCCCTGTTCCTTGTCCTCTTCCATCCATTGTATGAATTGATGAGCAAAAGCAGCAGGATGGGGGCCCAATACAACTCGCACATTTAGTTCGTGGTGACTACGGACTTCATCAGCCATTGCAATCGTGTCTGCATACGTACTTCTATGCTCATCGATATGGGTTGGAGGTGAGGAGAAATCAGGGCAATGAACCAAAACAAGGTGTGTACCCCCTTGGTTCTTGAAATCCTTGGCTGCATCGAGATACCTTCCCTTCCTATTCAGGTGGAAATGATTGTCTAATATCGGCCCATTCCATTTGGGAATTGGGGTTCTCATCTTCGACCCTCAAGCTGTGGAAAATCCAAGTTCTGAAAACTTAGTTCGCCAGTAGACTGCAGCCATAGCTACCATTTTCGGATGGCGTCCATCGGTAACAATGCACTTACCGTTTGACCAAACATAGAGAATCAGATCGTGCCTTTCATCATGAATGATACCACAATCTAGGCGATCGTCATAATGCCCTTGGCCAGCCCCAAGATTGCCGATAATGGATTGTACATTCACAGAGGTGTTGAACGTAAATGAGGCGATGATCGGACCGAGTTCAGTTTTCAATCCAGTGTCATCAAGACCAAGTCTGAGAAGGAGTTCCTTTGCTGCTGAACGGGCTGCTTCAACTCGGTGTGTCCCATGAACGGT